>DOYA01000010.1:0-1876 GCA_003518755.1 Clostridiales bacterium
ATTAATGTTGCTTTACCTAATTTAATTTCTTCTCTTGTTGCAATTTCCATTTCTTTTGATAAATCTAAATCTATTGCATTTAAATTATTTACAACTCCATATATTCCAACATTTGTGTTTTTATATATTTTTCCAACTTCTTCTCCGATTTTCTATTGTTCCTTTTATTTTTCCGCGGGTTTCCTTTTTTCCCTTTTTCAATTGATACAATATTAGTTGTTAAAAATTCACCATTTGAAATTTCAACTAAATCACCAGTATCAATATCTGTTATTCCATGACCTAAAGCAGCAAAATTGCCTGTTGATGGTTCATATATACTTAAAGTTCCAATACCTGCATTACTATCTCTTACCCATAATCCAATTTTATATGCTTTATCCTTAGATTTTATAGGTGTAATTTCTGTTGAACATACTTCTCCTTTTTTTATAAATTCAATATTTAATGTTTTTCCTTGAGATTTATTAACCATTTCAATTAGACTATTTGTGTTCAATACTTCTTCATTATCTATTTTTATTATTCTATCTCCTTCTTGAATATTTGTGTTTTCATATGGTTTATAGCTTTTACCATCTTCTGCTTTTATTTCTCCCATTCCTACAACCATTACCCCATTTGTATAAAGTTTTAAACCAGATACTTGTCCAACTGGTATTACTGTTGTTTTTTCTATTACACTTACATTAACATCTTTTAAATTGATTTTATCAAATAGCTTAACTTGTATTATATTATTACTATCCAAATTGTTTCCCAGACTTGATGTAGTCATTATTGTATTTAAATCTGAATTTTTCAACTTATAAGTTAATCCAAAAAAATCTCCAAAATTGATACTTTCTTTTTCATATACAATAATATTATCTGGAATATTATCAATTTTACATATATATATTAATACACATAATAAAAAAGTAATAATAAAAAATCTAAGTGTTTTTTTCACAATATCACCTTCATTTTTATTATTACTAATTTTATGCTTTTTATTCGATTAAATTTGTTTTCTAACTTTTTCATCTATATAATCTAAATTATCAAGAGCTTTTCCAGTTCCTAAAGCAACACATGAAACTGTATCTTGAGCAATCATAACATTTATTCCTGTTCTTTCTTGTAAAAGTTTGTCTAATCCATCAATTAAGCAACCTCCACCTGTCATATATATTCCTTTATCACTAATATCAGCTGCAAGCTCTGGTGGTGTTTTTTCCAAAACCGAATGAACTGCATCAACTATCATATCAGCCGGCTCTTTAAGAGCTTCTAGCATCTCACTTGAACTTATATTAATAGTTGTAGGTAGTCCTGTTCCTAAATCTCTTCCTCTAACTTCCATTTCAACTTCTTGCATTTTAGGATAAACACATCCAACATTTTGTTTAAGTTCTTCTGCAGTTCTTTCCCCAATAATAAGGTTATATTTCTTTTTTATATATTTTATAACATATTCATCAAATTTATCTCCAGCAACTTTTGTTGAAGTACTTACAACTGAACCCCCTAGAGAAATAACAGCTATGTCAGTTGTTCCTCCACCAATATCTACTACCATATTGCCACAAGGTTTTGAAATATCAATTCCAGCACCAATAGCAGCAGCAATTGGTTCTTCTATTAAATATACTTTTCTTGCCCCTGCATTAGTAGCAGCATCAATAACTGCTTTTTTTTCAACTTCTGTAACCCTTGATGGAATACAAATCATAATTCTAGGAGAAAATAAGTTTCTTCCACAAACTTTTTTTATAAAATATTTAAGCATTTTTTCTGTTACTGTATAATCTGAAATAACTCCATCTCTTAATGGACGTGTTGCAACAATATTTCCAGGTGTACGACCAAGCATTCTTCTAGCTTCATTTCCAAC
>DOYA01000010.1:1989-2391 GCA_003518755.1 Clostridiales bacterium
CCTTGACCTTTAACATAAACAATTACAGTCGCAGTACCTAAATCTATACCAATATCTTGGCCCCAACCAAATTTAAACATCTGTTATCTACCCCTTTGCTTTTATTACATTATTGTTACAATTTCTTTACAATTATATTACAGATTTTTAAATTTATCAATACATTTTTTAAAAATGTTTTCCTTTTCGTTTATTATCTATATTTTTAAAGTAATTATCAAATACATCTGATTTTTCTTCTTCATCTTTTAATACAGTTTTATCTGAATTATCTGAACTATTTACAAGCTTTTTTGTATCCTCTAATGGTCTAAATTTTGATTTGTTTACTCTTCTAAATAATTCTTCATCTTCGTCTAAATCGATTTTTTCTTCTTCATATTCTATATCTTCATCATTTTC
>DOYA01000010.1:2437-5201 GCA_003518755.1 Clostridiales bacterium
TTCATCATTTTCATATGAATACTTATCATCCTCTAAATCATCTTTTGCTTTTTTATATTTTATAATTACAAATACTACTATACTTAATACTGCTAAACCTAAAGCAACCATACCAATAGTTTTGATTTTATTAGCTTTTTGTAAAGGATCTTTATTTTCAATATTAGCATTTACTGCTGATTTATTTACTATAATTTGATAAGTTGAATTTTTGTTAGTTTCACTATTTGCAACTAAAATTGTAATAGTGTTTTCTCCGTTCTTTTAAATCTGTATTACCCACTACTTCAATATTAATTTTATCATTTAAACCTTCTGTAATTACTTCTAATTCTGTAACATCACTATTAACATTAAGTTTATATTCATATGTATTACCAGAAAATTCCGGAGATAATTTATATCCTTTAATTTCTAATTTTTTTAAATCATATTCATTTTGCTCTATTTGACTAGTTGGATTGTCTTCGACTTCTTCTGCTTTTTCCTCTCTCGTAACATTTATAGTATATGTTTGAGTAGAACCATCCTCAGCTGTAACAATAACACTAATATCATTACTTCCAATATCTAAATTATGATTTCCTATTCCAGAAGTGATTCTCGCTTTTGTATCTTGAGTTTTTGCGTAAACATTTACACTTTCAACATCATTTGGAACTGTGACATTGTAAGTATATATCCATGGTTTAAATCCTTTAAAATCGTTTGGATTCATACCTAAATTAATAAGACTGGCATTGCTAGACTGTTTTTGTACAGGATTTTGTTGTCTTGGTGTAGTTCTTGTTGTAGATTGAGATGTTCCAGTTGATGTTGATGCCGGTTTATCATCTGTTTGAGTTTCTTGTGTTTCTGGTTGATTTGATTGCTCTTGTTCATTATCGTTGTTTTCTTCTTGTGAAGTGTTTTCATCTGAATCTGATGGATTATTCTCCTCATTTTGATTAGATTCGTTTTCTTCGTTATTTGTTTCAGTTTGAACCGGAGTTTCTGTTTCTGTTGTTTCATTTTCTGCATTTGTATAGGTACATATTGTTATACATAAAAAAGCGATTATTGTAATAATTGTAACTTTTAATACTTTATTCATTTTTCCATTGTTCCTTTCTTTTTCTGATTTTACAAGTGTTTTTTTAATAAATAATATTAATATTTTTTATTATTTATTACTAATATAGTATACATTTTTATTATTTATAAGTCAATAATAATTAATTTAATTTTTTTTTTAACAAATCTCGGCACAAAAATAATTCTAAAATAGAATCTGTAGGGGCGATTTTAATCGCCCGTCTTAAAGCAGTTAATACTATTTAAGGTTGAATGTAAAAAGTCATTTTTATTATACTTTTCACTTTCAACCTCAAATTTATATTTTAATTTTTCTTTTTTAAATATATATTCAAATTATCTAATCTTATAATAATAGTGTTTTTTATTTTTTCATATCTATATACTAAAGTTGTATTAATTGAAAAATGAGCATCTATAGCATTTATATTTATAAATCCATTTTTTTCATTATATGTTATTTTTGCATCTTTGATGATGATATTTCCAGATAAATTATTTTCAAATTCAATTTCCAATTTTTCTACATTTTGAAAATCCATTAATACTTTATTTAGATTCTTTTCTAAAAATCTTGACATAATAAAATCATCTCCTTCATCTAGTTTATAAAACAAATATACATTTATAGTAACTTAATAAGCTTTTAACTTCTTACTATAAATGAGATTTTTCCATCACCTCGAATCGCGAATTATCGTTATAGATTATTAGAATAAAAATCTAATTATATGAAAAAAATTATAAAATAACTATATAGGATTTTGCAAAAAAATACAAGCGAACAATGAAAAAAATTACAAAATTGTGTTCTTTTGTTTTTCTAGTTATGCATATAACTATATATTTATATGCCTAACTAGAAAAACGGAATAAAATTTTCTGCAATTATTTTTTGCCAAGAAAATCTTAATTCCGCAATATTAATACTATTCTGAATCTTTTCTAAATTTTTCTATACCAATATCAGTTAGAGGATGTTTTAAGCATTGTTCAATTACTTTATATGGAACAGTTGCTATATCTCCTCCTGCTAAAGCACATTGTGCAATATGTAAAGGACTTCTAATACTAGCACATATTATTTCTGTATTTATATCATAATTTCTAAATATTTCTGAAATTTCCTCTATTAAGTTTATTCCAGGTGTAGCAATATCATCTAATCTTCCTAAAAAAGGTGATACATATGTTGCACCAGCTTTTGCTGCAAATAAAGCTTGAGTAGAATTAAATATCAAAGTAACATTTGTTTTAATTCCTTCTTTTGATAACACATTAACTGCCTTAAGTCCATCTGCTGTAATTGGTATTTTAACAACAATATTTGGATTAATGTTTGCAATTTCTCTAGCTTCTTTAATAATATCTTCTGCTTTTGTTGTAGTGGCTTTAACCTCTCCACTAATTGGTCCATCAACAATAGTTGTTATTTCCTTGATAACTTCTTTAAAATCTCTGCCTTCTTTTGCAATTAATGATGGATTTGTAGTAACTCCACAAATTATACCCATCTCATTTGCCTTTTTGATTTCTTCAACATTTGCAGTATCAATAAAAAACTTCATAGATTAATTCCTCCTTTATAAATTTAAATCAATTATATATAAAAACAATTTTATTTACAATAGATTTTTGTAATTTATCAAAAAAAGCCATAGCTTTGCTATGACTTTTCTTATTGGTGGGC
>DOYA01000010.1:5245-5425 GCA_003518755.1 Clostridiales bacterium
TTATTGGTGGGCAGAGATGGATTGACGTCAAGCCGCGTCGGTAAAACAGTCTACTAGACTGTTTTAGCCTTCGTTCAAAGCTTTCAGCTGAAAGCTCTGAACTTGGCAACCTCCTTTTCGAATCCATCATAACCAATAAAAAAAGCCATAGCTTCGCTATGACTTTTCTTATTGGTGGGC
>DOYA01000010.1:5489-11305 GCA_003518755.1 Clostridiales bacterium
TTATTGGTGGGCAGAGATGGATTCGAACCATCGTACGCTCTCGCGGCCAGATTTACAGTCTGGTGCCATTAACCACTCGACCACCTGCCCATATATACTTTAACAGCACGTTCTTAATTATAATGTTATTTTTATCATTTGTCAATAGTTTACTAAAAAATTTTTTCATTTTCAAAATGGAACACACTTTAAATTGTTGCTCCAATTATTCCTGCATCATTCCCAGATTTTGCAGTTTGAATTATTATATCTTTATTATGTAGTAATTCCATGCCTTTAATTCTCTCTTTTAATGGTTCTAAAAGCAAATAATCATATCTAGCAAACCCTCCTCCAATTACCACAATATCAGGATTAAATTTATTGATTAGTATTGATAGTCCTAAACATAAATCATTTATATATTCTTCTATAATATCTTCTACTTTTTCTTGATGTATTTTGATTTGTTCTCTTAAATCAGGTCCAGATATATCGTATGAAAGTCCAAGTCTTTCAATAATTTTATTCTTAAACACTAAAATACTTCCATACCTTTCAAAACACCCTTTTTTTCCGCATTTACATTGTATTCCATTTTCTTTTATAATAGTGTGCCCCAATTCTTGATATTCTGGATTATCAACAATTTTTCCATTAAGTAAAATATTTCCACCAATACCTGTACCAAGGGTTAAAAATAATATTTTTTCATAATTTCTTAAATTACTATATACATATTCCCCAATTGCTGCACACATTGCATCATTTGAAATATTAACTTTAACTCCAGTCTTTTCTTCTAGTAGTTTCTTAATATTTAAATTTTTAATTCCAATATTAGGAGATACAAGTATTATACCATCTTTTATTGTACCAGCCATGCCAATCCCAATTTCAGAAAAATTGTATATGCTTTTTAAATGATTAACAGTATTTACAATATATTCAATTGCAACTTTAATTACATTCTTTTTTTCTTCGACTGTAAAATCCTTTTCATATTGTTCTATAACTTGATAGTTGTTATTTACTACACCAACAGAAACATGGCTACCACCTAAATCAATTCCAATTCTAATATTATCCATACAAATATTCCTTTCAATTTGTTACAGTTCAGTAAAGAATATAAATGAATTATTTATTTATAATTTACATCTTTCTGTCTTATACATTTTCCAATAATTTATATTTCTTGAAATATTTCGGGCGATTAAAATCGCCCCTACTTGCCGTTGAAAAAGAATTAAATTTTGACAAGGCAAAAACTTGCGAAAAAAGCGGAGTGTACATATTGTACATGAGCATTTTTAAGCAAGTTTTTTACACCAATGTCTTCTTCTTTTGTAAAAAAACAAATCAAAAACGAGTATTGCTAGGCTGAGGCTGTTCGAACGATAGTGAGTTACAGAGTCAGTATGCAGAGCAGGCAAAATTTAAACCTGCCTCATACTTGCCGTTGAAAAAGAATTAAATTTTGACAAGGCAAAAACTTGCGCAAAAAGCGGAGTGTACATATTGTACATGAGCATTTTTAAGCAAGTTTTTAACACTAATGTCTTCTTCTTTTGTAAAAAAACAAATCAAAAACGAGTATTGCTAGGCAAAATTGCATGAAAAAAGCGGAACATACGTATTGTATTTGAGCATTTTTTCATGCAATTTTAACAACGCAAGACGAAGTTTTTCATTTGTTTTAGCATTATAAGTAGGCATCGAACAAGAAATTTCCCATATATACCTGCACCATAGGTACAACAACAACAACAACAAAGAAGATTAGAACAATTCCAACAACACTATACATAACCTGTGGTAAAGTTTTCATGATTTTTTCTAAAGTGTTATCTATATCAATTTCCATATATTCAACTAATTTTTCCATCATTTCTGTTAAATCGGTCTGCATACCAATTTTAAGCATTTCTGTAATCATAGGAGAAGCAAGCCCAGATTTTTCAAAAGGTTCAATCCATGATTGTCCTATCATAATATTTTTTATTGAATTTTCTATTATAGAAAGCATTACATAATTATTTGTAACATTTTTGCCAACTTCAATTGATTCTTGAATTCTCATTCCATTTCTTAAGTTCAAAAGCATAGCCTTCATAATTCTAGAAAAATCTAATAAAAATATAAGTTTTCCAAATATCGGCATTGTATATTTAAAATAGTGAAATTTATACTTACCTTTTGGAGTTTGAATATATATTACAAGAGCTGCAATTGCAATTACTATTATAGCAGTTGGTACTGGCCAATATTTAAGCATTGCATTAACTACTCCTTGAAACCATATTGTTATTCCAGGAAGTGTTGATTTTGTACCAACCTCTTCAAATACTTTTTCAACTTGTGGTAAAGCAAATAAAGTACCAACAAATAACATAACAATTAATAATATAAATTGTGCAATATTAGGAATTAATATTGTTTTTAGTCTTTTTGTAATAGCAGCTGTACTATCTAAATACTCTACTGCTTGAAGTAAAGCGTTTTCAAGAGAACCCGATAATTCTCCAACTTTTATCATATTTATATAAATATATGGAAATATATTTGAATAATACTCCATTGTTTTATACATATAATCACCTGCTTCAACACCAGCTAAAATATCTTCTAGTATTTCTGCAAATGTAAGATTTTCAGTACTATCAATAATTGTTGTTAAAGCATGTACATTATTAAAATTTGCTTTTTTCAATAAATAGAAGTTCTGAGTAAAAATTGCAATATCTCTATCTGTAATTTTATCAGTTGTACCTAGATAATTATTAACTTTATCTTTTATGGTAAGTTTTCTTCTATTATCATTCATTGTAACATTAGTATTAATCTTTTCAATATTATTATTTATATTAGAAATATTTTTCTTCTTTTTTACTGAATGAGTTTTTCTTGCCATATTTTGAGTAACTGATATTGGATATAACCCATTAGCTTTTAATTTTTTTATTAGTGTTATTCTATTTCCTTCTTCTACTTTATTGCTAACAATTCTTCCATCTTCAGTTAATGCTCTAAAATTAAAAGTAGCCATAATTTTTTTCGTTCCTTTCGTAATGAATCTTAAAAATTAAAACTAATATTTTATTCATTATGTTTAATCTTCATTTGCATAATAGTTCTATTAAGGATTTCAATATTTTTTTCTTCTATTTGTGCTTTTGCTTGTTCTAAAGTAAGTTTTCCCTTAACAAAACATTCAGCTAGAGAATTAATAAGACCTATACTTCCTTTTTCAGATGCACTTTGAATAGCATCTTCTATTTCTGATATACTTATTTTCTCTTTTCTAATTATACCTGATACAATATTATCAACAACCATAACTTCAGGTATTAAAACTAGTTTTCCATCAACCCCTGGTAATAGTCTTTGAGAAATTACTAATTTTAATATTGATGATAACATATATTTAATTTGAGCTTGATCTCTTACTTCATAAAAATTAATCATTCTATCAATTGTTTCTGCACAAGATTTTGTATGAAGTGTTCCTATAACTAGATGTCCAGACTCAGCCATCTCTATTCCAGCTTCCATAGTGTCTTTATCACGAATCTCTCCAATAACAAGAATATCACAGTCCTCTCTTAAAGAGTTTTTAACTCCTTCATGAAAGCTTAGTGTGTCACGCGCAAGTCCAACCTCTTTTTGAACAATTAATGATTTTTTTGAATGATGTTTATATTCAACTGGGTTTTCTAGTGTAAGAATTTTTCTATTTTGATTTTCGTTTATATCATTTATAAGTGCATTTAAAGTAGTTGTTTTACCTGAGTTGGTCTTTCCCGTAACTAATATAAGTCCTTGTGGTTGATATGTCATCCTTCTAACAATATCCGGAACTCCAAGAGATTCGTAAGTTGGTAAAGTATTTTTTATAATTCTTAAAGTTGCAATTGGAATACCATCTGTTGAAGAAATATTAACCCTAAAACGTAATCCAGCATATTCATGTAAGGTATCTAATTTTCTAGTTTCCTGAAACACTTTATCAGCTTCAATATTCCCTTTTACTAAATAATCATATATCTCATTCATATTTTCTACAGTTAATACTTCACCAGATTCAGCTGGTACAAGCTCTCTAATTATTCTTAACATTGGCTTATTATCTACAATAAAATGAATATCTGAAGCATCTTTTTCAATTGCCTCATCTAATATTTTATTTATATTCATCTTTAGTTCTCCTCCTTATAAATTATTAAATATTATTAATTTTTTATTTAATTCATTTAGGTTAGTATCACCATTTAGTACTTTAACCACACCGTCTACAACTAATGGTCTATAATCTTTTTCTAATGCTTTTCTTCTAATCTCTATACTAGATTTTCCATCCATAATAAGTTCTTTTATATCATCATCAATATTTAAAACTTCAAAAATTCCTATTCTATCATAATATCCTGAATTATTACATTTTTCGCAACCAATTGCATCATAGGTTTTTAATCCATTTAATTTAAATTTATAATTATATTTTTCTCCTATTTTTTCAATTATCTCTTTTTCAAAGTCAGTATATTCTCTTTCTCTTCTGCAATGTGGACACAATCTTCTTAATAGTCTTTGTGAAATTGTAGTACCTACAGTACTTGCAATGTCATAATCTGTTAATCCCATTTTTCTTAATCTAGTTACAACCTCAATTGCATCTATTGTATGAATCGTTGATAATACATAATGTCCTGTTTGTCCAGCTTGTATAGCTATTTCAGCTGTTTCCTTATCTCTAATTTCACCTACCAAAATAACATCTGGATCTTGTCTTAGAATTGTTCTTAAACTATCAGCAAACCTTACATTTTTATCTATTTCTATTTGGTTTAATCCAGGGATTCTAATTTCTACTGGATCTTCAATAGTCGTAATATTTATATCATCACTTTTCAAGAAATCCAAAATACTATATAATGTTGTAGTTTTACCTTCTCCAGTTGGTGCCGCCATAATTGTTAAAGAGTTTTTCTTATTTATTGCTTTATTTAACTCTTTTTCTCCAAAAGGAAAACCAAGTTCAAATATATTTCTAATTTCTGAAGTCTTTTTTAACATTCTTAAAACAAATTTTTCACCATATATGTTTTTTTGTGAAGATACACGGATATTATAATTATCATATAATAAAATTCTTCCATCTTGTGATTCTTGTTTTTCTTGGTGCATATTAGAAATTGCTTTAAGTCTACCTATCATTTGAGGTTGTTTTTCTTTTCCAATATTAGCCATTATAAACAATTCACCATCTATTCTAAAACGGACTCTAACAGAATCAATTTGTGGTTCAATGTGTATATCTGATGCTCTTTTCTCTATTGCTAATTTTATGATATTGTCAACTAATTCAGTTACTGAATTAGTCTCTTCTAGGTCTCCCATATTTTCTTCTGCTTTGCTTTCGAATTTTTGAAAATATTCTTCAATATTTGTTTCAAATGCTAAATATGGTTCCATAACTAGACCTTTATTTAATAGCATCATTTTTATACTTTTTATACTATCTTTATTTCCAGCTACATCTGCAAAAGCAACTTTAATTTTTGCAGACTCAATTTCAAAAGGTACAGCCTTATTCTGTTTCATCATATCCCAAGGAATATATTCTGTAACATCAATACTTATTTTATCTTCTGTAAGGTAAATACCTTTTTCTCCAATAATATCAGCTATTTCTTTAACAAGTCTTTCTGGATCTGCTTCTTTTAAAATGTATAGAATATCTCCAATTCTCTTATTTGGATGTTCCATTTGATATTGAATAGCTCTTTCAATAGCTTCTCCATCAACAATCCCTCTTCTAACTAATTCAATTCCTA
>DOYA01000139.1:0-4752 GCA_003518755.1 Clostridiales bacterium
GAAAGCATAATATTAATTTGCTCTATAGTGGGATATGTGAGAAGTAGAAAAAATTATTGACTATATTAGCAAAAAAAGATATAATTACTACCAGTAAGGTGGTAGTTTTTATGGTAAACAATAGGTTTTATGAGAGAATAGACAAAATTGAAGATATAAATATTTTATCTACATTAGTATGTAAAGAATATAAATTAGGAAAATTAATAGATACGCTAGTTTTAGAATTTGGATACGAAGATTTTAATGCTATTATTACAACAGATACTGGTAAATACTTTATGAAAGTATTTAGAAATTCAAGAACAGATAAAGATGTTGAAGATTGTATAGGAAGAACATGGCACGCATATCAAAATGGTGTTAAAGTACCTAAAATCTATTTAAATTCTGAAAATAAAATAGTTACAATTTTTAAATATTTAAATTCTAGATTTAGAGTAACATTAATGCAATACATAAATGGAAAGAATTTTTTTGAATTAAATAGAAAACCAACAGATAATGAACTTGAACAAATTGTAAGCATAGCAAGTAGTTTAAGTAAAATAGATTATCATCCTAATTTTATTTATGATACATGGGCAATTACAAGTTTTTGTAATGAATTTGAAAAAAAGAAAAAGTATTTAAGTAATGAATACTTTAATTTAATAAATCCTATATATGAAAGATTTAAAAGATTTGATTATGACAAACTTCCAAAAGCATTTGTACATGGAGATATGATGAGTACGAATCTACTAATAGATGATAAAGGAGAAATTTGGTTAATAGATTTTTCGGTTTCAAATTATATGGCTAGAATTAATGAGCTTATAGTTATATGTGATGATATAGCTTTAATTGTTAATGATAAAAAAGAATCTGAAAAAAGAATTACGAAGATATTTAAACAATGGTGTAATGAAGTTAATGCTACAGATTTTGAAAGGGAATCTTTTAAGATATTATTTGATGTAGCGAATGCAATAAATGTATTAAATACACAATATGAGATAAAAGAATTAAAAAACGATTCAGATGAAACAATAATGCATTTAGAGGCAGGATTATTTGGATTGACTTTATTTAATTAATAATAGGAGTTTAATTTATGAACTATTTAAACGCAAAACAATTCTCGGAAAATTGGGGAATAAGTGTAAGAAGAATAATCAAACTATGTAAAGACGGAAGAATAGATGGAGCTTTTAAAAATGGAAGGCAGTGGTTAATTCCAGAAAATACATTAAAACCATCAGATAAAAGAGCAAATGTATCTAAATATTTAGAAACGAAGAAAAGAATTCTAATTATAAATATAGAAGAAAAAATATGTGAATTTTTGTTGCCAATGCTTCAATCAGAAGGATATCTAGTTGATGGATTATATAGTGAAAGACCTACATTTGAATCCCTAAAAAATGTATCATTATTTCAAATAATAAATGATGAAAAAAAGCTAGATACAATAACAAATAAATATTATGATGGAATAATTGTAATTGATTTAGAAAATAATAACCCAGCCACAAAAGAATTAAATAATATAGTTAATAATATGTCTAAAAAACTATATTGCAATTCTCTGGTTTTAATAGTAAAATCCTCCACTAAAAAAGATTCTTTAAAAATAGATTCTAAATTAATTGATGAAGTAGAAATAAGAAAGAATACTTTAAATGTAGAATTACATGAAAATAAAAAGTATTTAATAGACTATGAAAATATATCAAAAGATATAAATTCTCTATTAACAGGCTTTACAAATAGTACAAACAATACAATAAATACTAATGGAACTATTATTGAATTTGATAAAAATGGAAAAAGTAAATTATTTAAAAATGGAGAATATTATAAAATTCTTAATTATTATTATGCACAATTGAAAAAAGGTGATTATATTTGGCTTGTATCTCCAATGATGGAAAGTGAGTGGACAGAGACACCACTAGAGATGAATTTTAGATTAATAAATTTAGAGGCGATTAATAGAGGTGCTAATATAGAGAGAATATTTTTATTTAAGAAAGAAGAAGCAGAAAGGTACAAAAATAATAATACTTTAAAAATATTTATGCAGAGTCAAATGAAAACATTATTTGTAGATTATAATGAAGTGATGGAAAAAGAATCTGATCTTATTGAGGCAGTAGGCAGTGGAATAGCAGAAATAAACAAAGATACATTTTTATGTGATTTACCAGATGATGGGGAATATAGAGCATATGTAAGTATTAATAAAAAAGAAATAGATAAAAATTATGATATTTATTTAAGATTAAAAAAATATGCAGTAGATTTGAAAGAGGTATTTAATTAATAAATATTGTAGTAGGAGGTAGGAAGTAGAAAGAAGAGAATCCTATCTCTTTCTTCTTACCTCTGACTTTCAACTTCTAACTCTAAAACCAAAAATATTCCCTCAAAACCTCTTGCAATAATTTTTTTGTTATGGTATATTATCAATACAAAAGGAGGAAAAAGTTGTGAAAAGTGGAATTAAATCATTAGCTATATGGCTAATTATAGGAGTTATTTTAATTGTGGCTATTACATCAATTATAGATAACTCAAATTCAAAAATGACATATTCAGATTTAATAGAAAATATAGAAGAAGGCGGAGTTACAAGTATAAAATTATCAGCTACTGGAGATAGCGCAACTGTAAAATTAAACGATAATACTGAAAAACAAGTTAATATACCAAGTTTAGATAGTTTTGTAAGTTATTCTGAAAATTTTATAAAAAATGGAAACTTTACTTTAGAAAAGGATTCAGAATCTATTTGGGTTACAATCATTAGCCTAATTACACCATTTGGTCTATTGATTATTTTCTTTGTATTCTGGTTTTTAATGATGAACCCAGCAAATGTACAAGGCGGAAACAAAACGATGACATTTGGAAAAAGTAGAGCAAGGATGATAAATACAGCAGAAAAGAATAAAATTACTTTTGATGATGTAGCAGGTGTGGATGAAGAAAAAGAAGAACTACAAGAAATAGTAGATTTCTTGAAAAATCCAAAAAAATATACAGATATGGGAGCAAGAATACCTAAAGGAGTTTTACTTGTAGGTCAGCCAGGAACTGGTAAAACACTTTTAGCTAAAGCTGTTGCTGGAGAAGCAGGAGTTCCATTCTTTATAATAAGTGGTTCTGATTTTGTTGAGATGTTTGTTGGTGTTGGAGCTTCAAGAGTTAGAGATTTATTTGAACAAGCCAAAAAGAATGCGCCATGTATTATATTCATAGATGAAATTGATGCAGTTGGTCGTCAAAGAGGTGCAGGACTTGGTGGCGGACATGATGAAAGAGAACAAACATTAAACCAATTATTAGTTGAGATGGATGGATTCTCAGCAAATGAAGGTGTTATAGTTTTAGCTGCAACAAATAGACCTGATGTATTAGATAAAGCACTTTTAAGAGCAGGAAGATTTGATAGACAAATAGTAGTAGGAGCTCCAGATGTTAAAGCAAGAGAACAAATATTAGAAGTTCATGCTAAAAAGAAAAGACTCGGAGATGATGTTGATTTAAGAATAATTGCAAAAAATACTTCAGGGTTTGCTGGAGCAGATTTGGAAAATGTTCTTAATGAAGCAGCACTTTTAGCAGCAAGAAGAAATAAACCTGTTATTGAAATGCAAGAAATTGAAGATGCTATGGTTAAAGTTACTATGGGACCAGAGAAAAAGACAAAAGTTAGAAATGACCATGAGAAAAAATTAGTTGCATACCATGAAGCAGGTCATGCAGTTGTTAGTAAATTCCTACCAACAGTAGACCCAGTTCATGAAATATCAATTGTACCAAGAGGAATGGCTGGAGGCTATACTATGTATAGACCTACAGAAGATAAATCATTTATGTCTAAAACAGCTATGGAGGAACAAATTATATCTCTTTTAGGTGGTAGAGTTGCAGAAGCATTAATATTAAATGATATTTCTACAGGAGCTTCAAATGATATTGAAAGAGCAACTCAAATTGCAAGAAGTATGGTTACAATCTACGGAATGAGTGATAAATTAGGAACAATTATGCTTGAAAATTCTCAAGGAGAAGTGTTCCTTGGAAGAGATTTTGGCCATACAAAGAATTATTCGGAAGAAACAGCAGCTTTAATAGATTCAGAAGTTAAGAGAATTGTTGATACAGCATACAAAATGGCAAAAGAAATACTATCAAATAATATTGATAAGCTTCACATTGTTGCAGGTATATTATTAGAAAAAGAAAAAATTGATGGAGAAGAATTTGATAGGGTTTTTAATGGGTAAAAAAATGTTCAAAAACCATTGACAATACTAAAAAAAAATGATAAAATACTACCGTTATGGAAAAACTTGAAAATAGTTATTTCCGTAGCGGTTTATTTTTATTTTATAGGAGGTGAATTTAAGTGCCAACAATTAATCAATTAGTAAGAAAAGGAAGACAAACTGGAACAACAAAATCTAAAGCTCCAGCATTACAACATGGATACAACTCAAAAAATAAAAGAATGACAAATGCTAGAAGCCCACAAAAAAGAGGAGTTTGTACAGTTGTTAAAACTGTTACACCTAAAAAACCAAACTCAGCTTTAAGAAAAGTTGCCAGAGTACG
Source organism: Clostridiales bacterium (assembly GCA_003518755.1). Taxonomy (GTDB): domain Bacteria; phylum Bacillota; class Clostridia; order TANB77; family CAG-508; genus CAG-269. The sequence continues at coordinate 4,606 of DOYA01000139.1, forward strand.
TCTATCTAATGGTTATGAAGTTACATCTTATATCCCAGGTATAGGACATAACTTACAAGAACACAGTGTTGTTTTAATTAGAGGAGGAAGAGTAAAAGACCTTCCAGGTGTTAGATACCATATAATTAGAGGAACATTAGATACAGC
>DOYA01000139.1:4811-8864 GCA_003518755.1 Clostridiales bacterium
CAGCAGGGGTTAAGGATAGAATGCAAGGACGTTCTAAGTATGGAGCTAAACGTCCAAAAAAGTAAAATAAATGAAATCAGGCATCTTGCACGTTTTTATCTTTTAAAAAAAGTTTCAACGTACACCAAGTACGCCTCAACTTTTTTCAAAATCTAAAAACGCACAATATACCTAATTTGATTTATTTTACCTTGACAAATTAGTTAGGGTAAAATAGATTAACAAATTTCATTTATTGCATTTAAACTTAGAAACGAGTATTACAAGGAAAACGAAAGAGCAATGACGAGACAGTACTTTGTGTACGGCGAGGAATTGCGATTGAAGTTTGACACAGTAAGACGAAGTTTATAAGTTTAAAGAGATGAAAGTGCTTATTCTTACTAATTTAAGCGGTACTTAAATTTAGATAGATTAAATGCACTTAACGGGTAGAAAAAACTATCCGAGTACCAAAATACCTTATTTAAGGTATTAAATTATAATTAAGAATATGGTACAGTAGAAACGAGTATTGCAAAGAAAACGATTAAAGTTCCAAATAGCAAGACGAAGTTTATACAAAGCCATAGTAACACAGTATAAGCGAGCAGAACAAGGCAATCGAGTGAGTGAATTTGAGATAGTACATGAGGTACATCGAAAATGAACGAACGAAGATTAACAAAGTTATGCGAAGCTTAGACGAAGTTAAGGAGGGAAGAAAAGTGCCAAGAAAAGGTTATATCGCAAAAAGAGAAGTTTTACCAGATCCAATGTACAATAGCAAAGTTGTTACAAAATTAGTAAACAACATAATGTTGGATGGTAAAAAAACAGTTGCTCAAACAATAGTTTATGATGCATTTGACATCATAAAAGAAAAAGAAGGAAAAGATCCTTTAGAAGTATTTGAAGCAGCTTTAGAAAATATTATGCCTGTACTAGAAGTTAAAGCTAGAAGAATTGGTGGAGCTACATACCAAGTTCCATTAGAAATTAGACCTGAAAGAAGACAAACTTTAGGTTTAAGATGGCTTGTAACATATGCTAGAAAAAGACATGAAAAAACAATGGCTGAAAAATTAGCAGGTGAAATAATGGATGCTGTAGCTGGTAATGGTGGAGCATTCAAGAAGAAAGAAGATACACATAAAATGGCAGAAGCAAATAAAGCATTTGCTCACTATAAATTTTAATTAGGAGGAAAAATAAATGGCAGGTAGAACAACCCCATTAGAAAGAACAAGAAATATAGGAATAATGGCTCACATTGATGCAGGAAAAACTACAACAACAGAGAGAATACTTTTCTATACTGGAAAAACTCATAAAATAGGTGAGGTTCACGAAGGTGCAGCAACAATGGACTGGATGGAACAAGAACAAGAAAGAGGTATTACAATTACATCTGCTGCTACAACATGTTTCTGGAATAATAATAGAATAAATATTATTGATACTCCTGGACACGTTGATTTCACAGTAGAAGTTCAAAGATCTCTTAAAGTACTTGATGGTGCAGTTACAGTTTTAGCTGCAAAAGGTGGAGTTCAACCACAAACTGAAACAGTTTGGAGACAAGCTGACAAATATTCAGTTCCAAGAATGGTATATGTAAATAAAATGGATGTTGTTGGAGCAGATTTTATGCTATGTGTAGAACAATTAAAAAATAGACTACATGCAAATCCAGTTCCAATTCAATTACCAATTGGAAAAGAAGATTATTTCCAAGGAATAGTTGACCTAATCAAAATGAGAGCATTTATTCATAAAGATGATCTTGGAAAAGAAATAGAAGAAACAGATATACCAGCAGATATGGTAGATATGGCAAATGAGTGGAGACAAAAAATGGTAGAATCTGCTGCTGAACAAGATGAAGAAATAATGATGAAATATTTAGAGGGTGAAGAACTTTCTGAAGAAGAAATCAAAAAAGGTCTTCGCTCAGGAACAATTAATAACCAAATAGTTCCAGTATGTTGTGGATCTTCATATAAAAACAAAGGTGTACAAGAATTACTAAATAGTATAGTAGACTTTATGCCAGCTCCAACAGATATTGCAAGTATAAAAGGTGTAGATTTAGCAGGAAATGAAGTTGAAAGAAAAACAGATGATAATGAACCATTTGCAGCTTTAGCTTTCAAAATCGCAACTGACCCATTTGTTGGAAAATTATGTTTCTTTAGAGTATACTCAGGAACATTAGAATCAGGATCTTCTGTATTAAATTCTAACAAAGATAAAAAAGAAAGAATAGGAAGAATCCTACAAATGCATTCAAATAAAAGAGAAGACATTGATAAAGTATATGCTGGAGATATAGCTGCTGCTGTTGGTTTAAAAGATGTTACAACAGGAGATACATTATGTGATGAAAACCATCCAGTTATATTAGAATCAATGGAATTCCCAGAGCCAGTTATAGATATAGCTATTGAGCCTAAAGATAAAGCAGCTCAAGAAAAAATGGGTATTGCTTTAGCAAAACTTGCTGAAGAAGATCCAACATTTAAAGCATATACTAACCAAGAAACTGGTCAAACAATTATAGCAGGAATGGGTGAACTACACCTAGATATAATTGTTGATAGATTAAAAAGAGAATTTAAAGTTGAATGTAATGTTGGTAAGCCACAAGTTGCTTACAAAGAAACAATTAGAAATAAAGCACATGTTCAAGGTAAATTCATTCGTCAGTCAGGTGGTAAAGGACAATATGGTGATGTTTGGTTTGATATGGAACCATTAGAGCCAGGAAAAGGAATCGAATTCGAAAGTAAAATTGTTGGTGGTGCTGTTCCAAAAGAATACATTAAACCAATTGAACAAGGAATGAGAGAAGCTGCTCAAACAGGTATATTGGCTGGTTATCCAGTTATAGACTTCAAAGTAAGCTTAGTAGATGGATCATACCATGAAGTTGACTCTTCAGAAATGGCATTTAAGATTGCTGCTTCTATGGCATTCAAAGAAGGATGTAAACAAGCAAAATCAGTTATTCTAGAACCAATTATGAAAGTTGAAATTTCAGTTCCAACTGAATACATGGGAGATGTAATTGGAGATGTTAACTCTAGACGTGGTAAGATAGAAGGAATGGAAGAAATCCAAGGAATGGAAGAAATACATGCATTTATTCCATTATCAGAAATGTTTGGATATGCAACAGATTTAAGATCTAAAACACAAGGTAGAGGAAACTACTCAATGGAACCATCTCACTATGAAGAAGTTCCAAAATCAGTTCATGAACAAATCGTAGCTTCTAGAAGTAAGAATGGATAGAAATTTAAAATAGAGGTATTATATGACATTATTAGAAAGTTATTATCAAACTATAGACGGTTATGCAGAGCAAGCTAAAAAAATGGATAAAATAGAAGATAAAGAGATTGATGCAATATGTCAAAATGCTAAAAATAAAATAGAAAATATGTATGGGGATATGAAAAAAGCAGGAGATAAATCTGAAAAAATTAATCCAATACTAAATCAAATTATTGAAGAACTAGAATCACTTAAAAAGCGCTTGCATGTGGAAGATAAAATTACATTTGCTAGACGTTCAGAGGGCCAAGATAGATAGATTATAAAATTTTTACTTGCATTATTTTAAAAAATAGTATATAATGCAAGCAACAAAATAAAATTGTTTTTAAATTTAAAAAATATAAAATTTTGAGCTAAATTTCTGTAGAGAAAGAAGACAATTTGGACAAATATAGGAATACAATTTTTCTTTATTGTAAATATACATCGCTTTGCTCGTATATTTACGAAAAATTGTATCTATGTTTTGTAACTAAATTTCTTCGTAACAAGTTACTTGAAATTTAGACAAAACATGAAAGGGAGGAATTTTAAGATGGCAAAAGCAAAATTCGAAAGAACAAAGCCACACGTTAACATTGGTACTATTGGTCACGTTGACCATGGTAAAACAACAACAACAGCAGCTATTACAAAATATTTATCATTATTAGGAAAAGCTCAATTTGAAGCTTATGACAAAATAGACGGTGCTCCAGAAGAAAAAGCAAGAGGAATCACAATCAACACAGC
>DOYA01000070.1 GCA_003518755.1 Clostridiales bacterium
TCAAAATCCATTTTTTAATTATAAGTTATTTTTTTATTTTATTTTTTAAATTATTATTAAATAATTCTTAATTTAATTAACTCCATTATAAGTTTTATTAATTTAATATAAATCACTGATAATAAAGATTATTTAAGTAATTCAAACTATAATTTAATTTTCAACTATTTCTCCATCTTTGAATGTGGCATTGAAAGTTTCTTTTCCATCGGTAAATGTTCCTTCTCCATTTAAATCATCATTTTTGAAACCTCCTTCCCATTTTAATCCGTCTCTCCAAGTGAAAACTCCCTTTCCTTCTCTTTTTCCGTTTACAAACATTCCATCATATACTTCACCTCCTTCATAATTATAGACACCTTTTCCTTCTCTGGCTCCTTTTCTATATTCTCCTTCAAATACTAACTTGTTATTTTTATCAAATACTTTTCCTCTTGGATGTTGTAATCCTCTATCCCAATATCCTATATATGTAGTTCCTTCATTAGCGAAGATGTATGCTCCTCTACCATATCTGATACCATAATCAGCTTCTCCGATATAAAGATTTCCATTTCTTTCTATTATATTTAAGTCGAATTTTTCATCAGTTAAAGGTTGTAATTTACCTAATTCATCAATAATTAATGGGAAAGTTGGTTTATATTTTTCAAGGAAGAGATCCCAATGATTAACAGTAGGATATTTGTCTACTTTTGTAAGTTCTGCTGATGGGAAAGTGGGGTTTTGATCTACGGGTTTGAAAGTAGAATTATCTTTTAGATAAAATTCATCAAATGTTGGTTTTGGTTCAACTTTTGGTGGATCTTGGCTTCCTCTGACTACAGAAGCATCAATACCTAAATTTAAGCATAAAGTACCATATTTATATCTTTGTATACCTACAATAACTTCATAATCTTCATATCCAATGGTTACTTCGAATTCAGTTTTATCTGTTTGAGGTAATATTAAATATCCATGTGTAGCAGAAGCATCAACTTTCCATGTTTGATGTACATTTTTTAATGGATTTATGACCATTTGATATCCTATACCACTTTTATCAAATGTGTTATCTACAGCATAGAAAAAGTCATCTGGTTTAATTTTATCTTTATTTACTTCTTTCAAATATGAACAAATAATATTTTTTACTAAACCAAAATTGACATCATCTCCAACAGGTGCTACAGTTACTTTAACTTTTGATTCAAATCTAACAATTAATTCTTCAGGAGCAATTTGCTCATTAGGATCTTTAGTTTTAAAAGCCCATGCTAAATAAAATCCTTTTTTTAAAGTTTTAGTTAAATCCAAATCTTCATTGCATTCATATTTTGAGTATATAGCTTTAATAGCTTTATTTGATGGATCATATTCTGCCACTATTAAACTAGTTGGATGAGATATATTTCTTAATTCACGATGATAGTGCCAATTTTTTTCTAGAAGTGAAATAGCTACTAATCCATCTTCTTCAACACTAAAATCAAATACTTTAGGAGTATCCAATTTATCAAATTTGAAATATGAAGTAAATCCATCAGTTAACATATGGCATACATCTGTTCTTATAAATAATCTGAAATAATCTTCCAAAGTCATCCAATATTCATAATCTTTCATATTTAATTTTTCTGGACTTATTTTAGATTTTATTGCTTCTGTCCATGCAGTGCTATTTGGTGCATAGTCTCCTACCCAATTTGCTTCTTCTTCGGCATCTCTTATTTTAACTAAATGAACAAATTTATCTTGTTCAACTTCGACTTTTTCAACAGCTTCTAAAACATATGAATGTAAGCTGAATAATCCTTTTGCTTCGACTTCAGGATCTTCTATAGTTAAACCAAATGCAAGTCCTTTATTTTTAAATACTTCATCTAATTCTTTAAATAATGTTTCTTTATCCATTGCGGGATGAACATATTCATCATAAGTAAATCCGGTCAAGGCTCTGAAGAAGTCTCCAGGCCAACAATTTACTATATTTAAATATCCTCCATTAACTTTGGCCCAAGCTTTTTCTATTAATATTGGCCACATTTCGAAATTGGCGGGTCTTGTGAAATAGTATACATTTGTTCCTCTAATGCAGGGGAAATAATCATCTACAACGATAGTTTTAAATTCACCGTCGACATATAATCTTACTTCATATTTACCTTCTGGGTTATATTCTTTTGTTAAGATAATTTTGTTGAAAATGGCTGGGTAATGAGTAGCAAGAGAAGAAAGGACGCAATATAAATATGGGAGAGAAACTCTACCATATTTAATTAAGTCCATATTAATGGTATCTTCAAATATAGCTGGTTTTGGGACTATATCAGCAATTCTTCTCCATTCAACTTCTTGTGGAACAACTAATTTATGTCTTGATTCAACTGGATCTAAATATGTTCCTTCTTTATTTTTTCCCATAAGAGAATATTCATTTGGTAAAAATTCTTCGTCTACAAATTCATTTGACATTATTATATATTATTTTATATTTTTATTTTTTTATATTGTTTATAATTAATGATATTTAAGTGATAATAAATTTTTAATTTTTATTATTTATTTATTTTATTTATTTATTTTCATTAAATATTATATATTTTTTTAATATTAAATACTTCCTCTATAGAAATAATTGATAAAAATGAGCTTAAAAGAATATAAGTTTAATATATGGATGACTCATTATTTCTAAACTTTTTTTATATGATAATTTTATAAAAATATTTGAAAATAATGATGGTTTAACAATTGATAAAACAACTGTAATTTTTGAATACTACTTAAAAATAATTTATGAAGCTGTAAATAATGAAATGCAAATATATAAACGGGATTTAAATGAAGAATCAAAAAATATAATAAATGATTATTTTCAAAAATCTAAATCACATCTTATAAGCAAAAAAGATTTTGCAAGAGCAATTAGATTATTTACAACATTAGTTCTATTTCTAGAAGAAGATAAAGAAAATAAAATAAAAAATAATCATAATAATGTAGTAAATTATTTAAAGGCATCAGATTTATGGAATAAAGATATATATGAAGATCAAGATTTTAATAAAAATATAAATGAATTAATATTAATTAATGCTCCAATTAATCAAATTATTTCACTATATGAATATTTAGGCAAGGATATTGAAAATGATTATTTTGAAGATATTATACAACATGAAGAAGAAGTAGATTCTTTTTCAGAAAATGAAAATGACGAAGATGAAGAAGAAGATCCATTTGCAGAAAAAGACAATGAAGATGAAGATGATGGAGGTAGAGATGCTTGAGATTTATAATAATAAAAATTATTTAAATAATAAATTTATTAAATAAATATTTTAAAGTATATTT
>DOYA01000109.1:0-568 GCA_003518755.1 Clostridiales bacterium
CCTGAAACAGGGATGGTATTTATATTAGGTAAAAGTGGAAGTGGAAAATCAACACTATTAAATGTGATAGGTGGGCTTGATAAATATGATAAAGGAGAAATCATAATTAATGGAAAATCAACAAACCAATTTAAAGAAAAAGATTATGATGCCTTTAGAAATACATATATGGGATTTATTTTTCAAGAGTTTAATTTAATAGAAGATTATTCTGTTGAACAAAACATAAAACTGGCTCTTGAATTGCAAAAGAAAGAAGCAACTGATGATGAAATAGAGAGAATACTTAAAAAAGTTGAGTTAACTGAAGTGTCAAAAAGAAAAATAAATGAATTGTCAGGTGGACAAAAGCAAAGAATAGCTATCGCAAGAGCAGTAATAAAAAACCCAGAGATTATTTTAGCTGATGAACCAACTGGAAATTTAGACAGTCAAACAGGTGAACAAATTTGGAAAATCTTAAAAGATTTAAGTAAAGAAAAATTGGTAATTGTTGTATCACATGATAAAGAATCAGCAAACATATATGCAGACAGAATTATAGAAATACAAGATGGTAATATAATCA
>DOYA01000109.1:697-6033 GCA_003518755.1 Clostridiales bacterium
ATAAATTTAGGATTTAAAAGTATGTTAACAAAGAAAATTAGTCTCTTTTTTAGTTCATTAATAATAGCTATGAGTTTTGTATTTTTAGCTATTGCACTATCTACTAAGTGGACAAATATAAATGAAAAAATAATAGAGCAAGTAAAAGAGGGGGAAGAGTTTTCTGTAAATATTTCTAAATTTAGTGATGTCATTTCCGATAAATCACCTACAGAAATATTTATGGAAAGAGGTAGAATAGAATTAACTGATAATGATATACAAGATATTGAAAAAAACACAAATTTAAAGTGGAGAAAAAAATACACTATCGGAAGTTTAGAACAAAAAACGTTTGCGTTTTTAAATCATGAAAATAGCAATAATATACCAGTTTACTATTCTATGAATCAAAATTTAGAAATAGAATACATAGAAATTGCAGAAAATGATAAATTAGATAATTTAATAGGAAGAATGCCTGCAGATGAAAGAGAAATAATAATTTCTAATTATTTGGCAGACTGTATTATTTATTATGGAGCACAAGTTAAAGGCGAAACAGATGAACAATACAAACCAAAAGATTTTAATGAAATAATTAATAGTAATAAATATTTAAAATTTGGAGATAATTTATATTTTAAAATTGTAGGAATTGTAGACAATTCTAATAGATTAAAAGAGTATGATAGCTTTAAGACAGAAACAGTCTATGACTATAATTTAAAAAAAGATAAAGAAGAAAGCAAAAAGAAAGTTGAATTTACAGATTATATATATTCAGAAGAAAATTATATATATGTTAATAATAGATTTATTGAAAAACAAAATGCTATAAAAAATTCATTTGCAAGACTTTCCAGCAAAGCTTTATATAATTCATATAATGCATATCCAGAAAGAATAGCTTATTTTGAAAAAGAAATGACAGTTATCACTGATTCAGGAGAGAAAAGCATAAAAGAATTAGCCGATGATGAAATTGTAATTTCAGATACAATGTTTAATGAACTAACTAATTATGATTATATTATGAGTTATACGACTACTTTTAATGAGCCATACTATTTTGAAAATAGTAAAAATAATGTTACCAAATATTTAACAGATTATTTAAGAAAAAATAATATTATTGGAAGCAAGATTAAGTTAAATATCAAAAATGGAAAATTAACACCAGAAGATTACGAAGAATATAAAATTGCCGGTATCATTTTAAGTGAACCAGAGGCAGACTATAGTATGACTGATATGATTGCTCAAGTCAATAATATTGATTTAAATAGAGTAACAATTTATTGCTCAAAAAATGTTGCAACCCCATTTATAACCAATAATGCACAATTGTTTAAAGTAGTAACTAAAATATCAAATAAAGATATTTTAGAAAAAATTCTTAAAAATTACCCGGCAATAAATTCAAAGACAATATCATCTTCAAACTATTCTAATAAAGTTATTGAAACATATATAAATGCTAAAGATTTTGGAAGTTTTCTTAAATATGTAATAATCGTGTTTGCAGTATTTTCTGCATTTGTAGTTGTTGATTTTATACAAAAAAGTGTGAGATCTTCTAGAAAAAAAATCGGAACATTAAGAGCATTAGGATGCAGTTCAAGAGATGTTATGAAAATATTTTTAAGTGAAAGTTGTTTAATGATGATAGTTCCATTAATAGTATCAATGATAATTTCTCCAAAAATAATAGAAAGAATAAATCAATTTATGATAAATCATGGGGTATTACAGATTGATATGTTAAGCTTTAGATTCTTTAATATTATTGAAATTGTTGGATTTATGTTTTTGATTATTTTAATTTCAAATTTACTATTAGTAGGCAAGGCAACGAAAATGAAACCCATAGATGCTATTTTAAATAAATAATGATTTATAATACAGCACCTAAAACAAGGATTCCAAGATTATCTTTATAAATTTCGTCAAACTGTGAAGTAGGGAGTGGATTTGTTCCGCGACCTACTTCAATTGTATATCCAGGTCTAATATAATTTTGGATAAACCAATCTTTATAACCTGCAAAGCTCGAGTTATAAGGAGTTTCTTCTAAACTATAACCACTTACATTAGAGAATTGTGTTCCGATTGAAAGTGCTTCACTTGGAGCATAATCTTGAAATTGCCAGAAAATAACTTCTCCTTGTGTATGATAAGTTAAAATCAACCTAAAATCATGTTCTAAAGTAAAATTGTAGATGGCCAAAGATTCTGGTTCTGTAAGTGGACCGAAGCCCTACAAAGTCACGAGGGCTAGGAGATGTAAAACCTTGAGAATATTTAATTCTTCTTGCTTCATTCCAACCTGCTGGAAATTGCAAATTTAAATCTACACCTCTGATATTTGACTTCCAACCATTAGGAAATGGAATATTTGGATAATTGTTTGCAATCAATTCAGTATTAGTATAAAGTGATGAATTCGGTCTTATTTCACCTGTAACTAAATTTACACCATCTGGATTAATCATTGGCATAATGTAAATAGTCGTATTATCATAAAGCTGACGGGCAGAATATCCATAAATAGTCAAATCATTTACATATGTATAACAATAATCTGCTAAAAATTGCATAAGAAGCGGAGAGGTAATCCACTCATTTGCATGAATCGCAGCTGAATAAAACACTTCTTTTTCACCACAACCAATCTTAATTACAGGAATATCATTTCCTAAAACACTTTTACCGGAAGATAAAATTTCTAAAAATGGATATAGTGTTTTTAAAGAATTAATATTAATTTGTAAAATAGAATAACTATAATTAATATTGGTAGGAACAATAAAACCTAAACCACCATTTATGTAAGGCATTAAAGCATTCCATGTATTTCTTCCAACTATTCCATCAGGATGCAATTCGAAAGCAGTTTGAAAATTGATAACAGCACGTCTTGTAGTATTTCCAAAGATTCCATCAATATTATCATTATAAAATCCAAGGTAAAACAAAAGAGTTTGCAAATATTCAACTAAAGGACCGTCTTGATCCAAGTCTTAAAACTTTCATATAATCACCTAAATTATTTTATGAAAAAATCAAAAATATGTTACATTAAAGGAGAGAAGAAAAAAATTCAAAAAAATTGATTGACTAATTATATATTTAAAGATATAATATAGGATAATATGAGTTATATCATAAAAGAAAGGAGAAAAAGATGGAGAATAAAAAAATAGTTTCCTCTGGAAAAATGTCACAACTTTTAATTGGATATTGGTTATTATGGGGATTGTTATGTGGATTTATATATTCCATTATGTTTTCATTAATAACTGATTCTATGGAATCACTTGTTTTAAAAGCTATAATTGCAGTTATAGCACAAGGAATTACAGCTATTATTTTATGGAAATTAAGCACATCTACCTCATTTAAGAAAAGAACGATATTAAATAATGATGTACCAACGGTAATGAGAAATTTAGTTATTTTTACTATTGTTATTTGTATTATATCTGCTATTTATAATATTGTTGCAGTTAATTCTTCAATTGATAAGGCTATTAATTCTGATTATAGAATTAGTATTAATGAAAGAATGATATCAGCATTTTATAATGAAAAGCAGATGGATGAGTACAATAGAAATAAAGAAAAAGCTATATCAGATGCAAAAGAAAAAGCAAATATGTATTTAATTATATTAGAAATAGGATTAACAGTGGTTTATTTAGCTGTTTTACCATTAGAAAAAAAAGAACTATTAAAGTACGTTAGTTAGGAGAAAAAGATTGAACACTATGACCATAATCACATGTGTTATTTTAGGGATTATATGTGCATTTTTACATAAAAATAAAGGATATTCACTAATTTTAGGTTTTTGTTGGGGATTCTTCTTTTTAATAATAGGTTTAATAGTAGTTTTATTAGAAACAGATAAAGCAGAACGTGATGCAAATAAAAAAGAATTATCTATGTTACAATGGCTTGGTATCTTTTTGGGAATAGGAATAGCAGGAATTATAATCTTATGTTTAATAATAAATATTATATAGGAATTAATATTATAAAAAATAGCTATAATATCCGATTATTATTAAATTTAGGTCTATTATAAAATAGATCTTTTTTTGTTCTAGAAAAAATCGACTGTAAGGAATATTTTTCTGTAGAAGATAAACATGCGAAACTTAAATTTTCTTAGCAACATAAGGTGCTTATAAAATGTTGGTTCCGTTTTTATCATATTATATTTTTTTTATAATACAATATCTAAAAAGGAGGCTGATTAAATGTCAAGATTTAAAATATTTGCAAAATCAATTTTGATTCCAGTTATTGTAGGAGGAACGGTTGGCTTTATTACTTCAAATGCTATTAATTACAATGATTTAATACAACCAGCTTTTGCACCACCAAGTTTTTTGTTTCCAATAGTGTGGACTATATTATATGTTTTAATGGGAATATCTTATGGAATTTTAGAAAATAAAGGGTTAGTTGATGCTGAAATAAACTCAATTTATTATTTACAATTAACAGTAAATGCAATATGGAGTTTTATATTTTTTGTTTTTAAATGGAGACTTTTTGCGTTTATTTGGATATTAATACTTGATGCACTTGTTATTGATATGATAATAAAATTTTATAAAAAAGACAAAACAGCAGGATTACTACAAATACCATATTTAATATGGATTTTATTTGCTACAGTTTTGAATTATGCTGTTTATTGGCTTAATAGGTGAGGGAAAAAGGGGACGGAGTTAATTTTTCACATTTGTGAAAAATTAACTCCGTCCCCTTTTTCCCCCCTTTTTTTTTCTTTTTTTACAAAAAGATGTTTACTTTTTTTATCTTAAGTGATAGAATTCAAATAACGAAAGACAAGGAGAATAAGCATATGAAAAAGAAAGAAAAAAAGAAATTGCAAAAGATGATTTTTGGTATAATAGTTACTGCAATTGTTGCACTAATAACATATTGTTATCCACAATTGGAAGATGAAATTCATCAAATTTTAGGTGCAGAGGTTGTTAATGCTACCACTACAATCACATCATTTGATTTATCAAGCATTCCTGAATTTACAGAATCGCCATATGTATATATAAATAATAATAAACCAAATTTTACTGACGAAGATTATACTACAAATCCATTTGAAACTTATTCTGAGCTTGATGGTCTAGGTAGATGCGGAGTAGCTTTTGCAAATATATGTAGAGAGCTTATGCCAACAGAGCCAAGAGGAGAAATTGGAATGATTAAACCGTCAGGTTGGAAATTAGCGAAATATGATATAGTTGATGGAAAATACTTATATAACAGATGTCACTTAATTGGTTATCAGTTAGCAGGAGAAAATGCAAATGAAAAGA
>DOYA01000078.1 GCA_003518755.1 Clostridiales bacterium
ATTCTAACTTTCAACTAAATTTTTTAAATCTAAAATTTATATTCATATTGTTTAATTATTCTGTATTAATATATTTAAAATATCATTTATATCATGTTAAAATATTTCTTATAATTGTAGTTGTGTTATTTAAATCATATAATAAGGAGGAAAAATTATTGTATAGTTTAAATTTAAAACAAAAAAGAATTATGGCAATTGTAGGAATAATTGTATTAGTATTAATAATCATATATTTTTATAATAGTAAGTTAGAAAACCCACAGTTAGAGGATGATATTTTAGTTGAAGAAAATCAAACAAATAGCAATTTAGGTAATAAAACTGAAGAAAAAGATTTAATTATTATTCATATAACAGGAGCTGTTAAAATGCCTGGAATAGTAAAGTTAGAAGAAGGAGCAAGAATAGAAGATGCAATTAATAAAGCTGGAGGATTAACAGAAGATGCAGATATTTCAAAAGTCAATTTAGCATATGTTTTAGAAGATGGAGTCAAAATTAAAATTCCTAGTAACTCTGATATAGGAGATCTAGGGGAAAACATTATTATCAATGGAAGCGGAGATAATATTTTAGAAGATTTTGAAAATTCATCTGATAATAATATACTAAATATTAATAAAGCAACAGAACAAGAATTAGAAGATTTGCCAGGAATAGGCCCGTCACTAGCATCAAAAATAATAGAATATAGAAATAAAAATGGTAAATTTTCATCAGTTGAAGATATAAAAAATGTAAACGGTATTGGGGAAAGTAAATTCGAAATTATAAAAGAAAAGCTTTGTGCAAAATAAAAAGGAAAAAGAAAAAAGGGGACGGAGTTAATTTTTCAACTCCGTTCCCTTTTTTCACCTTTTTTCTTTTTGGTGTTCCCAGGCGGACTCGAACCACCATCGGTCGCTTAGGAGGCGACTGCTCTATCCTGCTGAGCTATGAGAACAATTATAGAGGTATTATATCAATTTCCTTAAAAAAAGTCAAACAAAAATAGCTATAACACTTGCAAAAATACAAAAATCAAAGTATAATATATAAGTACATTATTTGCGCCTGTAGTTTAGCTGGATAGAATGCAAGGCTACGAACTTTGAGATCGGGGGTTCGAATCCCTCCAGGCGCACCAACGACGTTTCTGTTCTAACTTTTTATAAAAAATAGAACAGAGGGATACAAATATCATTCTAAACAGGATGGTATTTTTTTGTTGCAAAAATATCATCCAAGAAAGGATGATGTAAAGATGAATATAATAAAACAAGAATTACAATTTGAGGAAAGTCTAAAACAAAGACTAGAATTTATATGTGAGTTCGCAAAAGTTACTCCAACATTTATAAATGGGAGTATTAGAAAGATTGAAAATACTAATCTTTCATACATTGAGCCACATAGAGTAGTTATAAAAGACACAACATTTCTAGTATTCAATTATTCTAGTGATGTGTATATATCCAATCTTTCTAAAAAGATAAAATTAACTGAATTAGAAGAATATTTGAAGTCATTGTGACTTGTAATAATTGATATAAGTGTAAAATTTGACATTTCTTAAAATTGTTGCTATAATATTTATGTAAACAACAGGAGTCAAATGTAAGTTTACTAAATATTAGGAGTTTAATTATGTTTTTAATAGAATTAGAAAAATATTTAAAAATACATAAATTTAAGAGATGTCAAGAGTAACAAATATGTACTTTTGGCGTCTTTTTTTTTTATATAGAATTGGAGGTAGTATAGAAAATGGAACAAGAAAAGAAAAAATGTGGATTGTATATGAGAGTATCAACTGATGAGCAGGCACGTGAACGGATTTAGTTTGCCAGAGCAAAAAGAAAGGTTAGAAAATTTTTGCAAATTTAAAGGTTATGAAATTATAGATTATTATCAAGATGCAGGAATATCAGCAAAAACAGGTAATCATAGACCAGAATTTGAAAGGCTGAAAAAAGATATAAAATCTAAAAAAATAAATACTATTGTTGCATTAAAACTAGACAGAATAACAAGAAGTATTTATGACTGGGAAAATCTTATCACTTTTTTAGAAGATAACAATGCCTATCTCGATTGTGCTAATGAAGAAATCAACACTACAAGTGCTAATGGTAAGATGATTTCAAGGCTTTTAATGAGTGTTAGTCAAAATGAAATTGAGAGAACAAGCGAAAGAACTAAAGTAGGAATGGCGGGAGCTATTAAAAGTGGTCACATCCCACACGTTGCACCACTAGGATATAAACACAAAGATAAAAAACTTGTAATTGATTATTCTACAAAAGACATTGTGGTTAGGATATTTGACTTATATTATAATGGCTATTCTTATCAAAAAATAAGCAATCTATTTAACGAAGAAAAAGTACTTGGCAGAACAAATTGGAGAGATACAAGCATAGTTACTATTCTTGAAAATGAAATATATAAAGGTGATTTTATACACGGAAAAAGGACAAAACACCCCACTTTTTATGAAAATGTAGTAGAGCCTATTGTTTCAAAAGAGATGTGGGAAGATTGTCAAGTACAGAAAAAGAAGAATTCTAGAAGTTATAAAAGGGCTCTAACATATTTATATCTACAAAAACTAAAATGTCCAAAATGTAACAGAATATTAGGTGGAAAAGCAACTACAAAGAAAAATGGAAATGTATATTTTTACTACTATTGCCACGATTGTAAAATTACTTTCAAAGAAAAAGTTATAAATGACTATTTTAACAAGTTTATAGACGAATTAACTGAATATGACTCTGTTGTAAATCAATTCTTCTTGCCTATGATAAAGCAGAAATTTGATGAACCAAAAGAACAATTAGAAAAAGAAATTGCAGAGCAAAAAAGTAAACTCGAAAGAATTAGAAAAGCATATATTGGTGGAGCTTTTGAATTAAATGTGTATAAAGAAGAAACAAGTATTGTAGAAAAGGCTATTGAAGAATTAGAAATAAAACTAAATACAACAGAATGTACAGAAGAATTAAGATTTACACCAAAAGATATTTTACTAAAAAGAGATATTGATTTTATCAATAAAATTAAGATAAACAAGGAATATCAAGAAAAAATTAAAACTTGGAAAGACTACACAAGAGAAGAACAAGCAGATTTAATAATGAAATATGTTGATAGTATAGAACTTGAATTTATTGGTACAGAAATAACAGTAAAACAAATTAATTTTAGAGACTCAATTTGTAGACCTTGTAAGGAATTATATGAAAAAGGCTATATTGATACTACAAAACCAGCAATATTTGGTAATGTACCAGGAAATGTAAGATTTAGTAATTATCTAAACGAGAAAGAAGTCTCTGAAATTATAATGAGATTAAGACAATTTTATGATGTAGCCTACACAGAAGCAACATACTTTGTGAAAGACCAAGTATTTTATTTTAACTTTAAAGAGGATAATTCTGCTATTGTTAGAGTATTTCCATTAAAAGATTACTACAAATTAGATCCAGACAATAAAATGGAAACTTATGAATTTGGAATAATTTATATAAACGAAGAAGACAAATTCCAAATGCAAGAAATAGATACCGCTTTTGAATATATTCCAGATGAAACAAATACAAGCGTAATTTATACAAAAGAACAGACACCAGTTCCAATAAAAATAAAGCCAACAAAATACACCGAATAAAACTTGAGATTAAGCAACAAAAATTATTTTGTGAAATTGCCATTCTATATATATTATATATAATATATATAGAATATGCCTAATTAAAGTGAGAATAGGCTAAAAAGAAAAAATAATGAAGAAGGTGAATAATTTCACTATAAAGGGCTGTAGACAAGAAATTTCACTAATTATGGAGATGCTAAACTGAAAAATAAAAATTAGAGTGTACAAAAATGGACAAATATGTAAGCAAAATGCACTAAATTTTGTATTAGCAAGCACTGAATTTGTACACCCGCCATTTCATACTTGCTGTCCCAGCCAGCAAGCAATGAAATTGTCTACACGCCAAATTCAAATTATGGGATAAAATCCCAAGCCCTTTTAAAATAAAATCAAATGAAACAAAATTTATGAAAAATGAAGAAGCAAAAAATTTAATAAATAAAATAAATGATATGGATTTAAAAGATAAATTAAGATTTGCAGTCTGTATGAGCCAAGATAAATGGGCAGGACTTAAATATAACACCAAAGAAAATTACCAAAAATTTAATAATATGCTAAAAATGATAGATGAAGAATATAAAAAAACACATATAAATATGACTAAATATACGAATATAATGTTTTTTGAGGCTAGACTTATGGTATTACCACCAGAATTACAAAATCAAATTGCTTTATATTTATTTAACAATATAAATTTGGAAAATAAGAAAAAATGATGATAAAATTAGTGTCAAGATTTTTAAGAAATATCTTGACACTAATATAAATAATTTTATGTTCGTTTTAACCAACCTTTTGCTTCTGCTTCATCAAATCTTGAATCAGAGAAAAATTCAGACAAGTTAGTTCCAAGTCCTTCACAAATGTATAACAAATTTTCAATTCTAATAGTTTTTGTTTTTCTTGTTAAAAACTGTGAAATTGTAGAGGTATAAACACCTGTCAGCGATTCCAATTTATATATAGATAACTCTTTTTCTTTCATTAATTCTTTTATTTTAAGAGCTATTAAATCTGTAAATTCCATAAATAAAACTCCTTAAATGTAATATTTATCAGTGTATCAAAAAAGATATTAAAAACCTCTCAACAAATTGAGAGAAAATTTTAAAAAACTATTGCAATTTTTAAAAATTTGTGTAATAATAAAAATCGAAGAAAATTTATTAAGAATTTTATTTAAATATTCCTAATTCAAAAATGAGTATTTAATAGCTATAAATGTTACAAAAGAAATATATTCTAAAATAAATATGGAGTATTCAAATGAACTAAAGAAAGGAAAAATTATTATGAAAAATTTTAGAAAAAATGCTCCAAAAAGCAGTAAAGGTATCACTTTAATCGCTCTTGTGATAACTATTATTGTCCTTTTGATATTAGCTGGAATTTCAATATCAATGCTATCTGGAGATAACAGTATATTGCAGAAAGCAACGACAGCAAAGGAAAATTCTGACAAAGCACAAATTGAAGAAAGAATTAGATTAGCATATCATTCAGCACTTGTAGGAGGGCAAGGAAGTTATACAAAGGAAAGTCTCGAAAATGAATTAGAAAAAGAATTTAAAACAGATTATAGTGTAGATGATTCTGGTAATGATAATTGGATATTATACGCACAAGGGCAAAGAGTTACAATCAAAGCAGGAGAAAAAGAAATTCAAAAGACGACAATAAAATGTGGAACAACAAATTTAAAAGAAGTTTCAGATTTAAGTACATTGTATGGTCAAATAACAGATTACGTATCAATAGATGGTGTGGAGTGGCAATTGTTTTTAGATGATGATACATACATATATTTAATAGCAAGTGATTATGTACCGAATTCATTATTAGGAGAGGAATTAATTAAAACAGATGTGTATAATACAACATATAATTCATATTTTGGAAAATGGAATACTAGTACGAGAAGTTATGTAGGAACGATTATGGAAAACACACCATGGAGTGCTGGAACAGTTACTAGAGAATTAACAAGTAATCCATTAACAGCAAAATATTTAAGATGGATAGGAAGCGGAGTTGATACAATAGCAGACAATCCTAATATGAAAGCAGTAGCTTATATGATGGATAGAAGCAAATGGAGTAATTTTGCAGGAGAAGCAGAAGGAGCATATGCAATAGGCGGTCCAACAGTTGAAATGTTTGTAGCATCATATAACGCAGTAACGGAACATATTACAAAGCTTGGAACATATGATACAATAACTAATTCTGGCACGGATGCAAATGCAACTGCAAATGGATATAAAGTAAAGCTAGGAACAGACTCATGGAATACATACAGTGGTGATTTAGATTCGAGTGACAGTATAAAAGACTCTGGGGAAGGAAATATGTGGGTGAAAACGTCTTATTCTAAGGCATATGCTTATTGGTTAGCATCTCCATCGTCTGCTGATGACGGAAGTATGTGCTTTGTCTACTATGATGGATATTTGTATAATAGTACAGTTGATGATTTTAGCTATGGATTTCGTCCATTAATTGCAATTCCGAAATCTAGTTTAAAATAAATCTTAAAGAATTTTTCATATTTAACCATAAAAATAAAGTTAATTTGATTGATATTAGTATCAATACCAAAAGGTGCCAAAAAGTTGTAAATACCTACTTCGTTGGCACCATACTTTATAATAATTCTAAAAAATGCATATTATTAGTTTTTTAGAGAAAAATATTATAAAGGATGGTATTATAATGATTGATATAACAAAATTTAAAAAAAATTTTATCGAAATATTAGAAACCCTATTAGGAGCATTTATTATGGCTATTGCGGTTTCTCTTTTTTTGCTTCCTAATGAATTATCATCAGGAGGCTTTTCTGGAATTGCTACAATTCTATACTATTTGTTTAATTTTCCTGTTGGAACAACTATAATTGTACTAAATGTTCCATTATTTATATTAGCAACATTAAAAATAGGAAAAAGATTTTTATTAAAATCATTACTTGGAACTTTAAGTTTATCAGTTTTTATAGATATTTTAGAAAAACTAACGCCAATAACTAATGATAAAATACTAGCATGTGTATATGGAGGGATTCTAACAGGTTTAGGTACTGCATTAATTTTAAGAGCACATTCATCAACAGGAGGTTCTGATTTAGCAAGTAATATTATAAAAGAATATAAACCAATGGCTAGAACAGGAAATTTGATAATGATAATTGATGCAATAATTGTAGTATTAAATGTTATATTTTTAAAAAAAGTTGAAATTGCTTTATATTCAGCAATTACAATTTACCTTATGGGGAAAGTAATTGATATAATATTTGAAGGAATTTATTTTACAAAATTGGTATTTATAATAAGTGATAAAAGTGAAGAAATCTCAAAAATAATAGTAAATAATATAAAAAGAGGAGTAACAGGAATTTATGGAAAAGGAATTTATACAAAGGAAAATAAATTAGTTTTAATGTGTGCAATTGGGAGAAGAGAATTGGCAGAATTGAAAAGTTCTATAAAAGAAATAGACTCAAATGCATTTTTAATTATTACAAATTCAAGAGAAGTGCTAGGCACTGGGTTTAAAGAGTAGTTACAAGATAATGACTTTAATTTTATGGAAGAAAGCATAAATATATTATTTTTCAAAATAATATATTTACGCTTACTAAGTCATAAAATCATTACTTAGTAACCATATAAAAAACAATTGACAACAAGATGTTTTTATAGTAGAATAATCTTGAAAAATTAGATTTAATTGGAGGCAATATGAGTAGAGGAAGAAGATATAATGAAGATGAAAGAATAAATATGAAAAAGGTATGTGCAGTAATTATTGCATTTATAGTAATAATTATAGTGGCTATTATGATTAGAAAACTATTAATCACAGCTAAAAATACAAAACCTGCAGAAGCAATAAATTATTATGCATTATATCAAGACAATAAATGGGGAATAATTGGAACAAATGGTGAAATAATAATAAATCCAATGTATCAAGAGATACCTATTGTTGTTGATAAGGAAAAAGATATATTTTTATTTACTTATGATATAAATGAGGAAGAAGGTACATATAAAACAAAAGCAGTAAATAAAAATAATGAAGAATTGTGGAATAACTATGATAAAATTGAAGCGTTAGAAAACTATGATAGTTCTGAAAATGTTTGGTATGAAAAAAATGCATTAAAAGTCCAAAAAGATGGAAAATGGGGATTAATCAATTTAGAGGGTAAAGAAATATCAGAAGTTATATATGATGATATAAAAACATTAAAAGGAATAGAAAACAGTATTTTAGTAAAAAAAGATGACAAATATGGATTATTAAATTGCAAAGGTGTAAAAATACTAGATACAGTTTATTCTGATATTACTTGCTTTGGGGATAATTATATTAATGGTTATATCACAAAGAATGAAGATGGAAAATATGGAATTGTTAATGTATCAGGAGAAACAATACTTGATAATACTTATGAAGAAATAGAGAATATATATAGTGATAAATATTTTGTTATTGTTGAAAATGGAAAACAACAATTAATTAATAAAGAGAAAGAAAAAGTACTTACAGATAATTTTGATGAAATAAAGCAAATTACATCATTTGGAATAGTATTTATTAAGGATAGTAAATACGGAATTATGGATTTTGAAGGAAATATCCTATTAGATGCAGAATTTGATGTGTTAAACGAAGTAAACACAGGGGTACTTTTAGCACAAAAAGATGGTAAAGTTGGATTAATTGATAAAGAAAAAAATGAGAAGGTAGCATTTAATTTTAAGAATATTTATTATAATGATAAAGCCAATATTTATATTGCAGAAAATGAAGATTTAACACAAACAATTATAGATTCAAATTTTGAAACTAAAATGATTGGAATTTTATCTGAACTAAATACAGATAAAGGATATATGAAAATAAAGATAGATGATGGATATAAATATTATAACTATAAATTTGAAGAAAAGGACATAAAAGATATTTATATAAATAATAATATTTATTTAAGTAAAAAAGACGGAAAATTCGGATTTGTTGATAGTAAAGGAAATGTAGTTGTTGATTATAATTATGATGATGCAACTGAAATAAATGAATATGGTTATGCTGCAATAAAAAAAGATGGATTATGGGGATCAATAGATAAAGAAGGAAAGATAGTTGCAGAACCAACATATAATTTAGACAACAATTTGAAAATTGATTTTATAGGAAAATGGCATTTAGGTGTAGATTTAAATATGAACTACTATTGTGATAAATAATATATAAGAACAAAAGGTAAGGAGAAAAAAATGGAGCTAAAGACGAGGTACCAATATACATACTTTATAAATCCCTTTATAATAAAGGAGAGCAAATATTCAAAATATATATTAAAACTACTTAAAGATAAAAGATTTGATTTGAGGGTTTTTGATAAAAACAAAGATTTAGAAATATATACACATTTTTTGCCTAAAATTAGAGAACTGCTTTTTAGTACATTTGAATTATCAGAAAAGCAAAAAATAATTAAATTTAATGAATTACCATTAGAAACTAAATCTGCTGTTTTAGCTAAATATCCATGTGTTACATTTGAATACAAATTACCACAAGATATTCAAGGTAAAACAGTTGATGAAAACAGTATATTTTTCAAAATTCAAAAAATAGGAATTGTATTATTTAATACAGGAATTTGTTTTCTTTATTTAAAAACCAATATTGAAGATAGTGAAGAATTTAGTAATGTATTAAATTTTAATTATAAATTTAGAGACATTAACCAAGAAGGAAATAATTTAAATAACTATGATAATATAAAGGTACAGGAAGATTCTTTTGAAAATGTATCAGCTATAAAAGATTTTATTTCAAGTATTACTGGTGAAAATATTGATGCTTTAAAATACAATATTGATATAGAAAGGTTTTATACATATTCTTTTACATGTATTAAACAGGATAGTTGGAATATAAACACATCATTTGACAATATAAAAAATGAATTTTTGAAATATGTAAATATTTTACCTTTTGATAGTGATAAGAATATCGATATTATTGAAAGCTCTAAAGTAGTTGCAAATTCCAAGTTTTCTAAAATAGGAATTACAAAACTAGGTGTAAATTTACTTAGTTCAGATTGTGATTTAAATAATTATACAGTATTGCCTGTAGAATTTGAAAGTCAATATTTCTATTCATATTTGCTTTCTTTATATCTTAAAATATATTTACAGAAATTAAATTATGAGTTTAAAGAAGGAAAAGGTATTGAAAAGAGTAGAAAGGCATTTATAGATTTTACAAAAAATATTTGGATACAAGAAATTACGTCAGAAGATATTGGAAGTTTATATTATAATTATTTAAAAGAAAGCCTTGAAGTTGAAAAAACATATAATGAAGTAAAAAATAAGTATAATATATTATATAGTGAATTAAAGATTGAAAAGAGTGAAAAAATGACAAGATTTGTATTTCTTGTTCTAATTGTTACATTGATTTTTAATATTGTTAATTTTATTTTGTATTTTAAATGATGTATGAGGTCAGAGGTTGGAAGTATGATTTTTGGCTTCTTACCTCGTTTTTAATAGGTATGTATAAAGATTTTACTAGAATTGTAGGAGTTATATGAGAGTTAAGTGTGGAGTTGATATAATAGAAATTTCCAGAGTTCAGAAAAGTATTGACAATTTAGGAGTTAGTTTTTTAAATAAAATATTTACAGAAAAAGAAATTGAATATTGTGAAAAAAAAGGAAAGTCTAGATATGAACATTATGCGGCTAGATTTGCAGTAAAAGAAGCGGTATTTAAAGCGATATCAAAAACATTAGAAGATAAATACTCAATTTCTTGGAAAAATATTGAAACTACTAATGATGAGCAAGGAAGACCTAGAGTTGAAATAACAAATATTAATAACAATATCATTGAAGATATAGATATTAGTATTTCACACTGTAAAGAATATGCTATAGCAAATGCAGTTGTAGTATTGAATAATTAATAATGAATGGTGAATAATGAATAGTAAATAATAGTAATTGAATGCTGTAGGGGTCGGCGTCCTCGACGACCCTAAAAAGATAAGGAGAAAACATGAATTTTTTTGACAGCCATATGCATATTGATGATAGTAAATTTGATCAAGATAGAGAAGAAGTGCTACAAAAAATATATAAACAAGGTGTTACAAAAGCAATAGACTTGGGTTGTGATATCCAATCTTCGAAAAAGGTATTACAAATAGCAAATCAAACAAACTTTATATATGCTGCAGTAGGACTTCATCCAGAAGAAATTCCACAAAATGAAGATGAATTGTGGAAAATACTAGATGAAATTAAAAATTTAGCAATCAATAATAAAAAAGTAGTAGCAATAGGTGAAATTGGATTAGACTATTACTGGAGAAAAGATAATAAAGAATTACAAAAAACAGCATTTGTTTCACAAATTGAGTTGGCTAATGAATTGGGTTTACCAATTTCAATTCATACTAGAGATGCAATTGATGATATGATACAAATTATAATGAATAATCAAGTAATGAAATCAGGAGTTCTTCATTGTTGTCCATTTAATCCAGAACTAGTTAAACATGGTTTGGAAGCTGGTTTATATATTGGTTTTGGTGGAACTTGTACCTTTAAAAATTCAAAAAATGCTAAAAGAATATTAGAAATGGTACCATTAGATAGAATTTTAATAGAAACAGATTCTCCTTACTTAGCTCCAGAGCCAGTAAGAGGAACAAGAAATGACTCAAGCAATTTAATACATATAGTTAATAAAATTGCTGAATATAAGAATATTTCACCTGAAGAAATTGCAGATATTACATACAAAAATGCAGAAAAATTATTTTTTAATAATTAAAGGAGGAAAACATGTTAGAAGTTAAAAGAGATGATTTTGATGAAAGCCTAGAAGATATTATGGCATCAATTAACAGTATTTTAAATAAGACTGGAAAAGGATATGAAACTAAAGAAGATAATGATAATGAAAATGATAATAAGAAAGGGGAATGAATATGTTAAAAGAACAATTAATGCAAGACTTAAAAGATGCTATGAAGGAAAAAGACACAGTAAAGAAAGACACTGTACAAATGGTAAGAGCAGCAATACTTCAAATTGAAAAGGACAAAGGAATAGAAGTTGATGATGCAAAAATAATAGAGATTATTGCAAAAGAAGTAAAAACTAAAAAAGATGCTTTAGTAGATTTTGAAAAAGGTGGAAGACAAGACTTAATAGACCAAACAAATGCCGAAATTGAGATATTAAGCAAGTATTTACCAAAACAATTATCAAAAGAGGAAATAAAAGAAATAGTTCAAAATATAGTTAATGACCTTGGTGCAACATCAATGAAGGATATGGGACCTGTTATGAAAGAGGCAAAAA
>DOYA01000099.1 GCA_003518755.1 Clostridiales bacterium
GTATGGCTGCAAGTATGGGAGCTGCGCTTTTAGCTGCAGGAGAAAAAGGAAAAAGATATGCTACTCCAAACGCAGAAATACTAATTCATCAACCTTTAATTGGTGGTGGAGGAATTTCTGGTCAAGCAACAGAAGTTAAGATTCATGCTGATCATTTAGTTAAAACTAGAGAAAAATTGAATAAATTCTTAAGCGAAAGAACAGGTCAATCAATAGAAACAATTCAAAATGATACTGAACGTGATAATTATATGACAGCAGAAGAGGCACTTAAATATGGTTTGATAGATGAAATACTTTATAAAAGAAAATAAAAACAAATGAAAAACTTCGTCTTGCGTTGTTAAAATTGTATGAAAAAATGCTCAAATACTATATGTATGTTCCGCTTTTTTCATACAATTTTGCCTAGCAATACTCGTTTTTGATTTGTTTTATATAATTATAATTGAATAAATAATAAATTAAGGAGTTTTAAATGGCAAAGAATAATAGTGATACTATCAAAAATGTATTTTGCTCATTTTGTGGAAAGCCACAAGCCAGTGTTCGTAAAATAGTGGCAGGACCTGGAGTATATATATGTGATGAATGTATTAGTTTATGTAATGCTGTTCTTGAAGAAGAAGGAATTCTTGATGAAGCAGAAGAAAGATATACATTAACAGAAGATAATAACATGCCAAATCCAAAGGAAATAAAAGCGTTTTTGGATGACTATGTTATAGGTCAAGATAAAGCAAAAAAAGTATTATCAGTTGCAGTATATAATCATTATAAAAGAATTAATTATGAAAAAAATAATAAAGACAAGAAAAATGATGTAGAAATCAAAAAAAGTAATATTATGCTTTTAGGCCCTACTGGATGTGGAAAAACTTTATTAGCAAGTACTTTAGCTAGAATGTTAAAGGTTCCATTTGCAATTGCTGATGCTACAACTCTTACAGAAGCAGGTTATGTTGGAGAAGATGTTGAAAACATTTTATTAAAACTTATTCAAGCTGCTGATGGTGATATAGAAAAAGCTGAGCGTGGAATAGTTTATATTGATGAAATAGACAAAATAACTAGAAAATCAGAGAATTTATCAATTACTAGAGATGTTAGTGGAGAAGGGGTTCAACAAGCATTGCTTAAAATTATTGAAGGAACTGTAGCATCTGTTCCACCACAAGGTGGAAGAAAACATCCACACCAAGATTTAATACAAATAGATACTTCAAATATATTGTTTATATGTGGTGGTGCATTTGAAGGATTGGATAACATTATAAGAGATAGAACAGGAAAGAAAACAATCGGATTTGGCACATCACTACAATCAAATAAAAGCATTGACAAATATAAAATTTTTGAGGAATTATTACCACAAGATTTATTAAAATATGGATTAATTCCAGAGTTTATTGGTAGACTTCCAATTATTACAACATTAAGAGACTTAGACAAAGAAGCATTAAAGAAAATTTTAGTAGAACCAAAAAATGCGCTTGTAAAACAATATAAAAAACTATTTGAAATTGATGGTGTAGATTTAGAAATACAAGATGATGCAATAGATGCAATTGTTGATAAAGCATTAGAACTTAAAACAGGAGCTAGAGGACTTCGTTCAATAATTGAAGAAATTATGACAGATATTATGTATGAAATTCCATCAAATGATAGAATAGAAAAATGTATTATAACAAAGGCTGTAGTTGAAGGAAAAGAAAAGCCAGAAGTTATTTTAACAGAAGAAGTAAAAGCAAGTGCATAACTTGCTTTTTTTCATTTTAAATTGGGGACAGTCCCGTTTTTAAAATGGGACAGACTTTCAAATTGGGGACTGTCCCCAATTTAAAAAAATTGATTGACAACTCTACAATCAATGTGATATATTGTAAAAAATAGAAAAGAGGAAAGTTTTGAATGAAAAGAAAAATTGATATTTTAATAGAAAAAATAATTGAAAAAAACAATCCAACTGTAATAGGTGTAGATACTAGATATGATATGGTACCAGATTGCGTAAAAATCAAATATAATACAGATATTAAAGGTATGTGTGATGCAATGTTTGAATATTGTAAAACATTGATTGATGCTACATATGACATTGTTCCAGCTGTAAAACTTCAAAGCGCTTATTTTGAAATGTATGGAATTGAGGGAATAAAGGTTCTTAAACAAATGATAGATTATTGCAAAGAAAAAGGTATGATTGTTATGGTAGATGCCAAAAGAGGAGATATTGGCTCTACTTCTAGAGGATATTCTAATGCATATCTAGGAAAAAATGAGATTGATGGTGAAAAAATAGGTATATTTGATACAGATTTTTTAACAGTAAATCCATATATGGGAACAGATTGCGTTAGTCCATTTGTAGAGGATTGTAAAGAGTATAATAAAGGTATTTTTGTATTAGTAAAAACTTCAAATAAATCTTCAGGAGAAATTCAAGATTTAACAACTACTGATGGAGAAAGAATATATGAAAAAGTTGGAAAATTAGTTGAAAAATGGGGAGAAGAATTAATAGGAGAAAATGGATATAGCTCTGTTGCAGCAGTAGTAGGAGCAACATACCCTACACAATTAAAAGAATTAAGACAGCTTATGCCACATACATTTTTCTTAATTCCAGGGTATGGTGCACAAGGTGGAAAAGCAGAAGATATTGCACTTGCCTTTGATAAAAATGGACTAGGTGGAATTATAAATGCATCTAGAAGTTTAATGTGTGCATATAAATCTGACAGATGGAAAGATAAACATACAGAAGAACAATATGCTGAAGCAACAAGAGCAGAAGCATTAAGAATGAAAGATGAGCTAAATTCAGCTATTAATAAAAATATATAAAGGAGGTAAAATTATGCCAGTAAATGTAAAGGCTAAATTAGTAAAAAAAGAAGCATTAAAGAAAGATGTTTTCAAATTTTCAGTTAAAACAAAAGAAATAGTTGATATTTCTAAACCGGGTCATTTTATAGAAATAAGAGTAAGTGACCAAGTTGAACCATTTTTAAGAAGACCTATTAGTATTTACAATATGGATAAAGAAAATGGTATATTAGAATTTATTTTTCAAGTAAAGGGAAAAGGAACTGATATTCTATCACAAAAGCAGGTTGGAGATGAAGTCGACATTATAGGACCTCTTGGAAATGGTAAATTTGATTATTCAAAATATAAAAATCTAGCAATTATAGGTGGTGGAATTGGAGTATTTCCGCTATATGAGCTTGCAAAAGAAGCAAAAGAGGATGGAAAAAATGTTACTACTTATTTAGGATTCAGAAACAAAGATTTTGTTTTATTAGAAGACGAGTTTAAAAAAGTATCTGATGACTTAGTTTTAGCAACAGATGATGGAAGCTATGGAAAAAATGGATTTGCAATTAATTTCTTAAAAGAAGATATTGAAAAAGAAAAAATTGATAGTATATATGCATGTGGACCACTTCCAATGCTTAGAGCAGTAAAGAAATTAGCAGAAGAAACTGGTATTCCTGCACAAGTATCATTAGAAGAAAAAATGGGATGTGGTATGGGAGTATGTTTAGGATGTGCTGTAAAAACAGCAAGTAGTCCAAAAGATAGTCCAAGCTATGTTTATGTTTGTAAGACGGGGCCAGTATTTGATTCAACTTTTGTAGAATTTTAAGAGAAGGAGTAATAATTATGAATTTAGAAGTTAATTTAGGTGGAATTAAACTAAAGAATCCAGTTACTGTTGCATCAGGAACATTTGGATATGGTAGGGAATATAGTGAATTTTATGATTTAGGAGAAATTGGTGCTATATGTACAAAAGGTACATCTCTAAGACCTAAAACAGGAAATAAAGCACCAAGAGTTTGTGAAACTTCTTCTGGAATGCTTAATGCAATTGGATTAGAGAATAAAGGATTAGAATATTTTGCAGAATTTGATTTACCATTTTTAAAGAAATTTGATACAAAAATAATTGTAAATACATTTGGAAGTACAGTAGAAGATTATGTTGAAGCATGTAGATTTTTAAATAAGCTAGATATTGATGGTGTTGAAATTAATTTATCATGCCCAAATGTAAAAGCTGGATGTATGGCATTTGGAAATACATATGAAGGTGTTAAAGAAGTTACAGAAAAATGTAGAAGAGTTATAGATAAACCTCTTATTGTTAAATTGACACCAAATGTAACAGATATAACTCAAACTGCAAAGGCAGTTGAAGATGCTGGAGCAGACGGAGTATCATTAATTAATACATTAATGGGTATGAAAATAGATATAGACAAGCGCAGACCAGTTTTAGCAAATAACACAGGTGGACTTTCAGGACCTGCAATTAAACCTGTTGCTGTAAGAATGGTTTATCAAGTAGCTCAAAAAGTAAAAATTCCAATTTTAGGATTAGGAGGAATAGTTTCTGGTGATGATGCAATAGAATTCATGCTAGCAGGAGCAACTGCAATATCAATCGGAAGCGGAAACTTTATTGACCCATATGTAGCTCCTAAAACTGTAAAAGGTATAGAAGATTATATGAAAAAGTATAATATTTCAGATGTAAACGATATTATTGGTAAAGTTGAGATGAACTAATTTGATAGGTTTGAAAAATAATTACAATTTTGGCTGTGTTAAAATTTAATTCTTTTCCAAAC
>DOYA01000161.1 GCA_003518755.1 Clostridiales bacterium
TACCAGAAAATTTTAATTCTGCAGAGAGAATATATGAATTAGTTAAAAGATTAGAGGAAGAATAATTTGTAGAAAGGAAAGTTACAGTGCAGGACATATATAATTGAAATACAGAACTGTAACATTGGAATAAACACATGTTAATTAATTCAATCGAATTTATAATATTTTTACTCGTGCTTGTAATAATATATAAACTCATGCCAAAAAAAATTAAGTGGGTAGTTTTATTAGTAGCAAGCTATGTTTTTTTTGCATTAAATAGCGGAAAATACACAATATTTATAATTCTATCAACATTGAGTATCTATATTACAGCTTTAAAAATAGACAAAATAAGCAATGATGCAACTGTAAAAATAAAGTGCATAGAAAACAAAGAAGAGAAAAAAATTATAAAAAATAAAGCAAAGAAAAACAAAAAAATAGTTTTAACAATAGGAATTATAATTAATATTTTAATGTTAGTTATTCTTAAATATTCTGGATTTATAATAGGAGAATTTAATAATTTATTTAAAATAAATATTCCAGTATTTAAATTCTTGTTGCCACTAGGAATATCTTATTATACTTTACAAGCAATAAGTTATATAGTAGATGTTTATAGAGGAAAAATAAAAGCAGAAAAAAACTTTGGCAAAGTGGCTTTATTTTTAGTGTATTTTCCACAATTGGTAGAAGGACCAATTGGCAGATTTGATAGACTAGCAGACCAGCTTTATAGACCAAATGAGATTACATATAAAACTATAACCTATGGTTCTCAGCTAATGATATGGGGATATTTCAAAAAAATGGTAATTGCAGATAGAGTTGCAATGTATGTGAATTATGTATTCGAAAACTATACTGAATACACATTTTTAATTATTATACTTGCGATTGTAGGATATACATTACAAATATATGCAGAATTTTCTGGTGGAATAGATATTGTAAGAGGAGCATCTGAAATTTTTGGAATAGAGCTAGATAAAAACTTTGAAAGACCATTTTTTGCAAAATCAATTGATGAATTCTGGAGAAGATGGAATATAACTTTAGGTGCTTGGCTTAAAGAATACATTTTTTATCCGGTATCACTTTCAAAAGTTTCACTTAAAATTACAAATTTATCAAATAAATATTTAAAAAAATCAAATCTATCAAAAGTAAGTGCAGTAGCGCTTTCATTATTTTGTGTTTGGCTAGGAAATGGGATTTGGCATGGCTCAGGATGGAAATATATTGTTTATGGAATGTATTATTATGTAATTATGATGTTAGGAAAAATTTTTGCACCATTTGGAGAAAAAATTATAAAAACATTTAAAATAAAAACAGAAGTATTTAGCTACAAACTATGGCAAATATTAAGAACAACAAGTTTTGTATGTATTGGAATGTTAATATTTAGAGCAGATAATTTAAAAGTAGCATTTAATATGTTCAAATCTATATTTAAAGTTAATCATTTAGAAAGAATTTTTAATGGAGAAGCATTTTTGCTTGGAGGAATAAAAGTTCAAGACATAATTATTCTAATTGCTTCGAGTATGATTATGCTATATATTAGTATTAAACAAGAAAAAGGAATGAAAGTTAGAGATACACTTGGTAAGCAAAATATTTTATTCAGATGGATTATTATATATGGCATAATTCTTAGCATTATTATATTTGGAATATATGGGGAAGGGTATAATGTGCAATCATTCATCTATGGAGCATTTTAATTCTTTTTCAACGGCAAATGAGAATGATTAATACTCGTTTTTGATTTGTTTATTGTTGCAGAATTACTAATTACAATTATAAATAAAAGTAATAATTAGAGAGGAATAGAAATTAAATGAAAAATCTTATAAAAGCATTTGTATTTATAATTATTTTAATTATTATCATTTGTGTGCTAAATAGAGTTTTTTCTCCAGTTGGTTGTAATGAAGGAGGATGGTATGTTGCTAGAGCAATGAGAGATATGTATAAGCAGGATAAAAATACTACTGATGTTTTGTATGTTGGAGATTCAAATGTATATACAGGCATTTCGCCATTTGAAATATACAATAATATTGGAGTTACAGGATTTTCAGCATCAACTCCTCAACAAGATATTATAGGGTCTTATTATGTAATAAAAGAGTTTTTTAAAAGGCAAAAACCTAAAGTGGTGATGCTAGAAACAGGGGAAATATTTACTTCTAGAGAATATTTTACAGAACTTGGAATGAGATCTGAAATAGATTATATGAATATAGGAATGAATAAATTAGATATTATAAATGATGAAAGTATGAACTTTAGTTTTTCTGAAAAGATTTCTTATTTTTTTCCAATTATAAGATTTCATGATAGATATCAAAAATTAACTGAATTTGATATTAGAAAATTGCTACAAAATGCAGAAATATCATATAAAGGTTATTTATATGAAGATAAAACAGAAAAATATAAGAATAAATCAAAGAATAATTATAAAGAGTATAAAAAATACGAAGAAGAACATAAAACGCTAGATATAGAAAAATCAAATTTAAAAATACCTGATTATATTGATGAAAAAATTGATTCTTTAATAGAGTTTTGCAAAAGTAATAATTCGGAATTAGTATTAATGTCAATGCCAGTAACTGATGATAGAGCCATAGAAAAGCATGAAGTAATTAGTGATTACGCAAAACAAAAAGGACTAAAATATATTGATTTTAATATGGAAGTTGAAGATCCAATAAATTGGGAAACAGATACTCAAGATAAAGGTTATCATTTGAATATTAAGGGAGCTGAAAAGGTTGGAAGATATATTTCAAAATATTTAAATGAAAATTTTGAGCTTGAAAACAAGAAAGAAAAGCCAGAATATAAAAAATGGAATGAATCTTTACAAGCATATAATGAAAGAAAAAAAGAAGATAATGTGTAATTTGAGACCGGTTGTCATTGGGGACGGACCTTTTTGACAATTAGGAAAATAACTAATCCTGTTTAACCGCATATCATTTTATAAATCCTATGGTACCCCTTTTAGGGATACCCACCATACAGATTTTATAAAACGATATGCTGACGCGGATTAGTTATTATTTATTAACGAAGTAGTGTGCTCCATTTGAATAATATGTTTTGCCCCATTGAAAGAATATTGATTTTTGGGACATTTTTGCTAGAAATTAAGTTACATTCTGAAATGGTTTCTCCGTTTAAGGTATAAGATATTTTTCCAACTACATCTCCTTTATTTATTGGTGCCTGAACAGGTTTTGAGATTGAAATCAATTGTTCAATGTTTAAATCTTCACTTTTATTAATAACTGCACCACAATCTTTTTCAGCAATTATATCTATTATAGAATCAATTCCTTTTTCTACTGGTATTGTATTTATAATATCATTTTTTTTAATTAGTTGCTTATATTCAAAATTCTTAAATCCATAATCAAGAAGTGTTGATGCATTTTTAAACCTTATTTGTGATGTAGGTGCTTTCATAACAACAGCAATTAAATCCATCCCATCTCTAGATGCTGATGCTGATAAATTATATAATGCAAGTGATGTTGAACCTGTTTTTAATCCAGTACAACCAGAATAGTTTCTTACTAATTTATTAGTATTAACTAAACTAGATTTTCCATCTCTAAGTGAATCCATATATATTGTTGTATATTTTGTAATTTCGGGATAATCATTTAATAATTTGCAAGAAAGTATTCCTATATCATATGCAGACATTACATGACCATCTTCATCAATTCCATGACAATTTTTAAAACAAGTATCATTCATATGTAATTCAGTTGCTTTTTCATTCATCATATTAACAAAGTTTTCTTCAGTACCACCCAAATATTCCGCCATTGCAGTAACACAGTCATTTGCACTTACTACACAAATTGCTTTAAGCATTTCGTCCACAGTTAGATTTTCTGTTGTGGTAAGCCAAATTTGAGATCCACCCATACCTTCGGCATTTTCTGAACATGGGATTTTTGTATCATAATTTATTTTTCCTTGTGAAATTGCTTCCATAATTAAGTAAATACTCATAAGTTTTGTAACACTTGCTGGCATAAGTTGTTCATGAGAATTATAGGAATATAAAACTTTATTAGTATGTTGCTCCATTAAAATACATGAACCACAATCTAGATTTAATGGGTTATCAGAATCACTTATACTGGCTGTATTTAAATTGTAGGAAACTTCTGCTGTTAAATCATATGTAGACCAAGTGTATTGGTTAAATGATGCAAAACATGAAATTGGGTATAAAAGAGTTAATAATAAAATTAATGAAGTTATAAATAATTTTTTCATAGACATACACTCCTATATTAAATATTATGTTGGAGTAACTCAATAAATAACTATAAATAAAAAAAGTTACTATTATTGTTGATATTAAAGTATAATGGATTGTAGGGACAACGTTCTCGAATACATAATAAACTTAAAAATCTATGTTGAAAATCTTGAAATTATAGAAAACATTTGCTATAATTTTTTCAGAGATAGGAGAAATATATGATTATTACATATGAAATGGCTTTCACAGAAGTGTTAGTTTTGTTGAATAATTATTTAAGTATATATGAACTAAATAAAATACCGAAGGAAATTATATTCTTTTTCGAAAAATATAGAGATAAAAATTATATTTTTAAAATAGATAAAGATATTCCATTAAATAAACAAAATATTTCAGAAAAAGCGAATACGATTATTGTTATATTATACAGAGATTATTTAACAAATGAGAAACAAAAAAAAGCTTTAAAACAAATATTAAAGTTGAATGATAAAAAGAAAAGACAAGACACAAAAGAAATTATTAAAAATTATGATATACTATTTAAAAAAAGAAAAAGCAATAGTTTGAACTATGATATAATTCAAACAAAAGGAATGAATTTAATAGAAGTTAAAAAAGAAAAATGGTACCAAAAATGTTTGCTTTTTTTTAAAAAAATAATTAGAGTATAATCATATTATTTATCGAAGGGAAAAAGACAAATGAATAATGTAATAAAAAAGCTTCTAGAAAGAGCAAATTTAGGAGATAGTCAAGCCTCATATAAGTTAGGACTCTATTTTGAAACAGGAAATTTTGTAGAACAAGATTATGAAAAAGCAATGCAATGGTATATTACAGCAATAAAACAGGATGAAAATATTCAAGCTTCTGAAAGATTAAAAATATTACAACAAAAAGATATAGAATTACGACAAGCATTATTAAATACTAAAAGAAAAATAATTGGTATAGTTTATCCATATTTAGGAAGATTTGTTGGAAATACTATTTCTGCAAATAGAGTTAAAAGATGTTGCTATCAAAAGGCAGTGAAAAATGGCAATAGTAAAACGTTATGTAAACTAGCGATTTTATATATAAATGGAATAGGAGTAAAAAAGAATACTAAAAAGGCTAAAGAATTTTTATTAATGGCAAATGAAAAAGGATATAAAGAATCATTATTAATATTAGGATGGTTGAGCTATTTAGAAAAAGATTATAAATTAGCACAAATGTATTGGTTACAAGCTACAGAAGAAAAAAAAATTTTAGGAAAAGCATTTGAATATCTAGGAAATTTACATTTATATGGTTTAGGAGTAGAACAGGACTATAAAAAAGCAAAAGAATATTTTGAAAAAGCATTAGAAAACGGAAATGATGAAGTTCTCTATAATATAAATACATTTAATAAAATAGGAAGTAAAAAAATAAAAGAAATAGAGAACATAGCTGAATTTCAAGAAGTTGAGGATAATATTGGCGGAGTATTAATACATCCAAAATATAATTTGGTACTGGTAGGTAATAGTTTATATGATATTGAAACATTTTGCGAAATTAAGAAAAGAATAAATGAACTATTAAAAGGAATTCCTGAGGTTTTAGAAGATAAGAGTAATGAATGTGACGTATTTAAACAAATATGTAAAACAATAGCAGATAATTATTCATATGATAATATTTATTATTATTCTGAATTATTTAAAGATATATTGAATATGATTATAGATACTTCCGTATTTAAAACTAATAAACAAAGTGAAAAAATATTTACTAGTCGAAATTTAATAGGAGTATTAAATAATTCTGGAGGATGTGTATTTTTTTCTGAACTTTTAAGAAATATGTGTGCATGTAGAAATATTGAGTGTATTAATGTGTATTCTAAAACAAAAGAGGATGAAAGTCATGCTTTTGTTTTTGTAAAGATACAAGGAACCTGGTATCCTTTTGATATGACTTGGATGCGAAAAAAGATTAAAAACGGTTATGAAGTTGAAAATATGCTAGTATCTCAAAAAGAATTTGAAAGATATGATTATCATCTTCCTAACGACTACCAATATATACCTAAAGAGGGTTTAGCAACAACTAGTTATAATACACAAGCTTTAGTAAAAAATGCATTACAAAGTGGGGTAAGCAATAACATGGTAATAGAAGCTCAAATATATTTAAAAGCACTAATTAAAAGAATAAGAAATATCACTTCTAAAAGTAAAGGAATATAGATTAGAATAACATTTTATTCCAATTTAAATATTTTTATATACACATAATCAGAATCACAAGAAGCAGAAATTTTTATTTTATTTGATGTATTGTTCACAAATTTAAAATCATAACTACCATAGCTTACAGCGGCATCTTTTCCATTTTTTATATATGGAACAGAATTGCTATGTTTATGCCTTTCTGTTACATTTAAACCATCAACTTCTAAAACTGCATTATAAAGGGTTGTACTTACTTGACAATTACCACCACCAAGAGCCTGAACGACTTCACCATCTTTAAAAACATCTGCTTTTTCGTATCCTTTTGAAGTTGTTGCTTTACCAACAGTTTTGCAAAAAGAGAAAGTTTCTCCAACTTCAACATAAGTATTATTTAATGTTGAACAAGTAATATTTATGTTATTTTGTCTCTCATCATCTTTAGTGTAAATTTTTGTTGTAAATTCTGAAATCTGAGTCTCTGTCTCAGTTTTTTTAGATTCTTGTGTAGATTCTTCAGCATCAGAGTTATAATTTCCTGAGTTTTGATTTTCAGATGAATTTAAATCTGTGGTAGTATTTTCAGCATTTGTAGAATTTTTTGCTGAAAGTTTTGCAGAGTCATATGATGGATTGTTATTCTCTGAGAATTTGTTTCTATTAGTAATATATATTCCTACTCCAATACTAATTAAACCTAATATAATAAACATAATTATAATTTTTTTCACAACTACCTCCAAAATCGTAATATGATGTTTAGAATAAAATAAAGATTAGTAGAGAATCTGTAGGGGCGATTTTAATCGACCTTACATTTTCTCTCGAATTTTTATATTTCACTGAAGATATTATTTACAAAATTCACAAAAAACATTCCATTTTTTTAAAATTTATGTTATTATAGATAAGATAATTATTAGAAAGGAATGAATCAAAAAATGAAAAGCTATTTGGTATTAGAAAATGGACAAGTTTTTGAAGGCGAAAGAATAGGATATAGGAAAGACATTATATGTGAAGTTGTCTTCAATACTTCAATGACAGGATATTTAGAAATATTTACAGATCCATCATATAGTTCTCAAGGTGTAGTTATGACATATCCATTAATTGGAAATTATGGATTGACTTTAGAAGATAAAGAATCTAGAAAACCTTGGGTTGAAGCTGTTTTTGTTCATGAGCTTGCTGAAGTCGAGAGCAATTTTAGATCAAAATTACATTTAGATAAATTTTTAAAATACAATAAAATTCCAGGGCTTCAAGGAGTAAATACAAGAAAGCTTACAAAAGTTTTAAGAGATAATGGTACAATGAGAGGGATGCTTACAGATAACATCTCAAATATGGAAAAAATAATAAACAAAATTAAAGATTATAAAGTTACAGATACTGTTAAAAATGTAACTTCAAAAAAGGTCTATGAAATAGGGGAAGGAAATATTAATTTAGCCCTATTAGATTTTGGTTCAAAACAAAATATTATAAATTCATTAATCAAAAGAAATTGTAAAATAACAGTGTTTCCAAGTGAAACACCATCTGATAAAATATTACAAGGAAATTTTGATGGTCTTGTATTATCAAATGGTCCAGGTGACCCAGAAGATAATAAAATTTCAATTCAAACAATTAAAGAAATATATGAGAG
>DOYA01000029.1:0-3153 GCA_003518755.1 Clostridiales bacterium
GTTAATTGGAATCTTCCTAATGTTTTATTATATGCAGCCATTTCACGTTCACCTTGTAAAACATGAACTTCTACTGATGTTTGACCATCTGCTGCTGTAGAGAATATTTGTGATTTTTTAGTTGGTATTGTAGTATTTCTTTCAATTAATTTTGTGAATACTCCACCATATGTTTCAATTCCTAGTGAAAGTGGTGTAACATCAAGTAATACTAAATCTTTAACATCTCCTGATAAAACCCCACCTTGAATTGCAGCTCCTATTGCAACACATTCATCTGGGTTTATACCTTTATCAGCATCTTTTCCTGTAATTCTTTTTACTGCATCTTGAACAGCTGGAACTCTTGTAGATCCACCAACTAATAATACTTTGTGAATATCATTTGCTGTCAATCCTGCATCTTTTAATGCTTGGTTAACAGGTCCTGCTGTCTCTTCTATTAAATCATGAATTAATTCTTCAAATTTAGCTCTTGTTAAAGTAATGTCTAAGTGTTTTGGTCCTGTAGAATCTGCTGTAATAAATGGTAAGTTTATTTGTGTTTGTTGAACTCCAGAAAGCTCAATTTTAGCTTTTTCTGCAGCTTCTTTTAGTCTTTGCATTGCCATTTTATCTGTACTTAAATCAATTGCATCTGATTTTTTAAATTCTGATACTAAATAATCTATAATTTTTTGGTCAAAGTCATCTCCTCCTAGATGTGTGTTTCCATTTGTAGCTAAAACTTCAAATACTCCATCACCAATATCTAGAATAGAAACATCAAATGTTCCTCCACCTAAGTCATAGATTAATATTTTTTGATCTTGTTCTTTGTCCATTCCATAAGCAAGTGCTGCTGCTGTAGGTTCATTTATAATTCTTAAAACTTCAAGTCCTGCAATTTTTCCAGCATCTTTTGTAGCTTGTCTTTGGCTATCTGAGAAATATGCAGGTACTGTAATTACAGCTTGTGTAACTTTTTGTCCTAAATAATTTTCAGCATCTGTTTTTAATTTTTGTAAAATCATAGCAGAAATTTCTTGTGGAGAGAATGTATCTCCTTCAATTCTAACTTTTTCTGCTGTTCCCATTTTTCTTTTTATTGAAATAACTGTGTTATCTGGATTAGTAACTGCTTGACGTTTAGCTATTTGTCCTACTAATCTTTCTCCATTTTTTGAAAATGCAACTACAGATGGAGTTGTTCTATTTCCTTCTGCATTTGGTATAACTACT
This sequence comes from Clostridiales bacterium, assembly GCA_003518755.1. Classification (GTDB taxonomy): domain Bacteria; phylum Bacillota; class Clostridia; order TANB77; family CAG-508; genus CAG-269. The sequence goes on from DOYA01000029.1 coordinate 1,222, forward strand.
GCTTCTCCTCCTTCCATAACTGATACACATGAATTTGTTGTTCCTAGGTCAATTCCTATAATTTTTCCCATAATCTTTTCTCCTTTTCTTATTTAAAATTTATATTTTTTGACATCTTTTGTGAATTTATAAAATTAAAATTAATAACTCTAATTTGCTACTACAACCATCGAATGTCTTATAACTTTAGTTCCAATCTTGTAGCCCTTTCTATATTCTTGTACAATTTCTTGAGACTGTTTTGTATCATCTTGAACACTACTTACTGCCTCATGAACACTTGGATCAAATGTTTCACCAACTGCTGGTATTTCTTGTACTCCGTGTTTTTCTAAAAAGTCTTTAAATTGTTTATATACAAGTTCAATTCCTTGTTTGTAGTTTTCATCTTTACATTCTGCTTTCATAGCATTTTCTAGGTTGTCCATTGCTGGAAGCATTCCTAATATTATATCCCCTAAAACTGAACTGTATAATCCTTCTCTTTCTTTTTGACTTCTTTTTTTGAAGTTTTCAAATTCAGCTAATACTCTTTTATATCTATCATCTAATTCATCATATTGTTCTTTTGTTATTAATTCATTTTCTTGTTTTTTGTTTTCTACTTTTATTTCTTCTTTAATTTCTTTTGTTTCTTCGCTGTTTTGATTTTCTGTATTTTCTTCATTTTCTGCCATATAGCTTCCTCCTTGCATAATTATTTTTAGCACTCTTAAATATAGTTTGCTAAATTTGTAAATATAATATAACTTTCTTTAGCACTTGTCAAGTGTTTTTGCTAAAAAAGAAAAAAATAATTTTTCCATTGCAGTCCCATTTTGAAAATGGAAAGAGTTTTACAAAACATTAAAATTGCACTCCATTTTCTAACTGGGACAGTTCCCAATGAAAAAATTTTTGTCAGTTTTATTTTATTTTTTTGCATTTCTATAAACACATCTTATAATTGAAATAATTGCTGTAATGACATTTATTATAAAACATACAGATGATATAATAGATAAGACATTTTCAGCAATAAAACCAATTACTTTTACACTTCCATTACCTTCAAAATCCACAAAAGTATATGAATAAACAACCATTGTCAAACATAAAATCAAAAATAATAAATAATCTAATACATCTTTTTCTTTTATATTTGATAACATTATTCCTGAAATTATAAACAAAATAAAATGGTTTAAAACTATAGGCATTAAAAGCAATGCTGTTAATAATCCTGCAGTAAGAAGCCTTCCATAAAATGCTATTATTGCAGTTAGAACTGTTAATATAATAAATATTTTTTTATCTTTTATTTTTGGCTTAAGATTTAAATTATTTAATTCATAAAAATCAACTTGATTTGCTTTATTATTTTCTTCATTCATATTACACCTTTATCTAAACAAATCATTTCTCGTTCAGCTTCTTACTAATATACTTCATCACAGAAATAACTTTTGAATAATTCATTCTTTTTGGTCCAATAATTCCTATTGTGCCTAAATCTTTATTTCCAACTTTGTGTTTAAATGTTACCATACTAAAATCTTTTAATTTTTCTTCTTCTCCTTCGCCTTCTCCACCAATATAAACATTTATATCTTCTGCAAATCCTGAATTTAACATATCAGCAATTAGTTCTTTTTCATCTAAAATATTCATAAAATTTTTAGCAACTTGTAGACTATTAAACTCTGGTAAATCTAATTCTTTTCTCGTTCCTTGCAATTCTATTTTATTTTCTTCAAATAGAACTTTTTTTATTTGTTCAATTATTGGCTTTATAACCTTTACCATATCAGACATTTCTTGATAAAGATACTCTTCTAATGGCTTATCTATTCTCTCTATAGGTTGTCCTTTTAGTTTGTTATTAAACATATAATTCAATGTTTCAACTTGTTTTTCGTTGATATCTTCATCAAATTTTATTATTGTTTCTTT
>DOYA01000029.1:3243-4666 GCA_003518755.1 Clostridiales bacterium
AACATTCTTGTTCCAAGTAATACAAATTTAATTTCTTGAATAATCTGTTCATCAGCCTTTGGTCCTATTGTAACTGTTGTATAATGTGTTATTTCTGAAATTGTATTAGCTGTAATTTTTGTTAAATCTTCAATTTCATGTACTTTAGTTTCTAATTTATTACTTATATATTTTACTTCTTCTAAACTTATATTATCATCTTTCAAAAGCTCATCAACATAGTAACGGTACCCTTTTGCTGATGGTACTCTTCCGCTAGATGTATGCATTTTGTCTAGTAATCCTTTTTTTTCAAGATCTGACATTTCATTTCTGATTGTTGCACTACTACAGTTTAAATCATATTTAGATATTAACGCATTTGAACTTACTGGCTCTGCTGTATTTATATATTCTTCTACTATTGCTTGTAATACTTTCTTTTTTCTATCATCTAGCATTGGGGTACTCCTTTCTCACTTCACACTTCTAACTCTTTAACCATTATACTCTTCATCACTATATTTGAAAAGTCATTATCTTCATCTTCAAAACATATTTTATTGATTTTCTTCTTATTAATTTCATCTAAATCAATATTAGATAAATCTACAAGAATTTTCTCAGAAAGATTCATTCCAAGTGGTAATGTCATATTTTTGTTATCATAAAAAATGATATTTGTAAAAGCAATAAAATTGGTTTCTTTAGGTAGTTTTATTTTGTATAAATAAAGTTTATTAACTTCGCTTTCATTTTTTAATACTTCATCTAATTCACTTTGAAGATTTAAGCTTAACACTTCTAAAGAATTTAAATCTAGTTTTTCAGTAGATACCTTGTACACATAAGTGTCTTCATTAAGTCCATTTTTCTGCAAAGCTGAATTGATGTTTTTTAATACTTTTTCAAGAGTTCTTTTTAGCTCTAATCCTTTTAATCCTTTTTTAATTCCTAATATGTCAAATCTATCTCTTGGTGATTCTCTATGTGTTTTATTTCCTAATGTTCTTTCCTTATTATTAGTTTGCTTAATTTTTCCAAATATATTAAAATCTTCATCTTCAAAATCTGAATCTTCATTTCTCTCTTTAAGCATCTTTAAGCTTTTTAGTTCTTCTGATATTTCTTTATTTTCTGCTATTTTTATATTCATTCTGCTTAATAAATTTATAGTATTAGTACTTGCTATAAAAGCACTATCTAGTTCATCATCAGTATATTTGTTTCTTTGAACTTTATCTGCTTCTATTCCAAAATCTTCAAACTCATCTTCAAAATCAAAAACTTTTTCAATTTTTTTAACATTAATTTCTTCTTCTTCGCCTTCATCTAGTGTTGCAACTGCATCTTTATTAGAGTATTTCCAAAATTCAAATATGCTTTTTTTATGTTTATTAATTTCTTCGATATAATTTGTTGCATTTTCAATTTTCTTTTTTAA
>DOYA01000146.1 GCA_003518755.1 Clostridiales bacterium
ATGATATTTCTTTTAAGTTCTCAATATCTGGAAAAGACTGTCCACTTTCCCATTTTGTAATTGCTTGTCTTGATACATTTAATTTCTCTGCTAATTGTTCTTGTGTTAACCCTGCTTGTTTTCTTAAGTATTTAAGATTTTCGTTAAATTTCATAATTTATTATTCCTCCTTTTGTTTTTTCTTTATTATAGATTTTTCTTTCAAATTTCACAAGCAACAATTCATTACATCAATGCTACTTTTAGTTGCATCATTGAAATATATGTATTTTAAAAGATCTTTCATTTGTTTTTTACTATCATTTTAATGTTTTATGTTTTATGGGACACCTTCCAAATACATATATGTTTCTGTTTTTGGAAGGTGTCCCATTTTTGCTTCTATTCTATATTAACACCTTTGTTTAATAGTCTCTTACATGTTATCTTCATAATAATTATTATTGAAAGATATAGTATTGATGATACAATTGCCAAAGTCTTAAATGCATTTATATCTATGCTAATCGTTGCTGACTTAAATAATTCCATTACTGATGAATCAAATATACCATATACAAATACTAATCCTAATACTAACAATTGTGAAATTAGGTAAAAAACAAATCCAAATAGCATTGAAAAAGCTGATTTATTATTATTTTTTGCATATCCTATAATAATTCCTAAAAGTCCACATTGTATAGCATTAAATAATTCTAAAAATATAAGTATTATTGACATCATAATAAAAAATATTGTACTCATATTAAATCCTGTTGTAATTAAGTTTAAATGATCTTTTAATGTATTCCATGTATCTGGTGTATAATATGCAATAAATATACTTAATAATACTACTGCAAAACCCACAAAGAAAAATATTAATGTTTGAATAAATTTTGAATCATATAATTCATTTTTAGTAACAGGTAATGTATGAGTTAAATATGATTCATCTTTATATAGAGAATCTCTAAATCTAACCCAGCTTCTAATCATTCCATTTATTATTATATTTGCTATCATTGCAATCATACAGCCTGAAGATATTTTATGTATAATATTTAACATTATAGACTGCTCTGGTAAAGATAATATTCTTGATAATATTGCAAAAAAGATTGCTAATATATAAAATACACTCATATTTTTAATCATATATTTTAAATCATATTTTAATAATTTTATTAACATTTGAACATCCTCCTAAATATTTCATCTATAGAAGCATTTTCTTTTGTTCTTAATTCATCAGTATTACTATGTATAGCTATGCTTCCATTATCAATAAATATTACTTCATCTAATATTCTTTCAATATCAGATATTAAATGTGTTGAAATTATTACACTTGCATTTTCATTAAAATTAGATAATATTGTATCTAGAATATAATCTCTAGTTGCAGGATCCACTCCGCCAAGTGGTTCGTCAAGTATATATAAATCTGCTTCTCGAGACATAACTAAAACAAGCCCAACTTTTTCTTGCATTCCTTTACTCATTTTTGATAAATTTTGATTAATATCTAAATCTAAATCTTCTAAAAGTTTTTTAGCCCTTTGCATATCAAAATTTTCATAAAAATCTGCAAAATAATTTAATATTTCTTTTACTTTCATTTGTTTATTTAAATATGTTCTTTCTGGTAAATATGATATTATTTTTTTTGTCTCTACACCTACTTTATTGCCTTTAATTAATATTTCCCCACTTGTAGGTGTTAATAAATCATTTATTATTTTTATTAAAGTAGTTTTACCAGCTCCATTCTTACCTAATAAACCTATAATCTTTCCGCTTGGAATTGTAAGATTTATATCTTTAAGAATATATTTATCATCAAACTTTTTATTTAAATTATTAATTTTTAATAATTCCATATTATTCATCTATCCTTTCTAAATATTTAATTGATTCTGCTTTTCCTAAACCTATTCTTTTCATTCCTTGAAAATAGCTTTTTGCTAAAGTCAAAGCATATTCATCTTTTAACTTTTCAATTAATTCTTTATCCTCTGTAACAAATTTACCATTGGTTCTTTCAGTATAAATAAGTTTCATACTTTCAAGTTCTGATAAAGCTTTTTGCATTGTATTAGGATTAACTTTAAATGTTGTTGCAAATTCTCTTACAGATGGAAGCTTTTCTCCAGATTTAAAAACTCCTGAAATTAGATATATTTTCAAATAATCTAACAGTTGTATATAAATTGGAATAGTATTATCAAATACAAATTCCACAATCTCACCCCCCATTGTATCACTTAATTAATACAGTGGTATTATATATTATTTTTTTACTATTGTCAATACATAAAATTTATTTTATAAAAAATGACAAATTTTATTGTAAAAAAATAAATTTAATCAAATATATTGAAGAACATAAAAAGATCTATTTAAACTCAACTGATGAAGGTGGAGGATTTAAACTAATTAGTGAAGATTGTTATAATGGAAATTAATTAAAGAGTTATAAAATAGTTTTTGAACAAATGGATTTAATTTATGTTTCATATTTATTAGAATCTATTAATACTGTATATGAAATTGAGTATACTGGTTCTGAATCAGACTATAATAGTATAAAATCTGATTTTGAAAAAACTGTTAATAGTTTTAAAATAAAATAATGTTAAAAAAGTTGTAGTTTTTATAATAAACTACAACTTTTTCTGTTCACTGCAATTTGTAAAAGTCTCACATTTGGAGCCACTAAGCAGAATCGAACTGCTGACCTACTGGTTACGAATCAGTTGCTCTACCTACTGAGCTATAGTGGCATAAATCTTCTTATTTTTCTATTCAATTATTTTATATTTCTTTTTGCTCGCAACTTCGTTGTAGCTAACGCATTAAAAAACATTCAAGCGAAAA
>DOYA01000147.1:0-205 GCA_003518755.1 Clostridiales bacterium
AGATTTTAGATATTCCAAAATATGGATGTATAAATGTTCATGCATCATTACTTCCTAAATATAGGGGAGCAGCACCAATTCAGTGGGCAATATTAAACGGAGATAAAGAAACAGGTGTTACAACAATGTATATGGATGTTGGTATGGATACAGGAGATATGATTTTAACTGAAAAAGTTCAAATTGGTGAAAATGAAACTACAGG
>DOYA01000147.1:334-3677 GCA_003518755.1 Clostridiales bacterium
ATTGAAAATGGTACTGCACCAAGAACACCTCAAGGAAATGATTTTTCAATGGCTCCAATGCTAGATAAAGAAATGTCAAAAATAGATTGGGAAAACAAAACAGCTGAAGAAATAAAAAATTTAGTTAGAGGACTAAATCCTATTATGGGAGCTTATACATTATTAAATGGAAAGAAAATAAAATTTTGGAAAGTAGAAGTTGCAAATAATATAGGTTATGATGAAGATAATATAAAAATATTTAGAAATGGGACAGTCATAATATCTGATCCAAGAGATGGTATTTTTATAAAAACCAAAAAAGGTATTTTAAGAGTTTTAGAAATACAAGGGGAAAATGCTAAAAAAATGCCAATTCAAGATTTTTTAAGAGGTAATAGAATAGAAGAATATCAAATTTTTGAATAAGATTTTATTAAAACAATGCTGTGATTAATATATATTTTTTGAATAAGGCGCGTAAGACGAACAGCTTGAACGCATACTGCCATTGTAACAGGCAGAGCCTTAACAATGGACAGCAAACCGGAGCGAAGCGCAGGGCGACTGGAGAAATCGACATTGTAGCTGAATTTTTCTTTAGAAAAATTGCAGGTACATAAAGATTTCGACACCAAGCCTTAGAAAAAAATATATATTAATTACAATGCGAATTTAAGAAAATTAAATAAACATAAAAACTTTTTTAAATTAAAAAGTTTAAATCAGACAATACAACTGTGGATAAGTAAAAAAACAAAGAACTCCAAAACCCAACATTTATAGTTATTCACAGAGTTATCCACAACTTCCACATGATTGTCGACAAAATTGTAGACATAAAAAGATAAACATAATGTAACTAAATCGACATAATTGTAACATTATTGTAATAAAAATACGTTTTATGAAATATTCTTGTAATATAAGCTATAATAATGTAATATTTTTGTATAAAATACGACAAGAAAAAACATAAATTTTAAATTATCAACAATTCTCCCACAGTCTACCTCTCACCGTTAATTTCAATATAGCATATAATATGAGATGGGGAGGAATCAAAATTGAAAACAATATTCAAACGATTATTTAGATATATGGATAAATATGATATAGATATGGAAACTTTAAAGAAAATGAAGTTACATGGAGCAAAGATAGTTGATGTTAGAAGTAAAAGAGAGTATTCAGAAGGACACATTTCTGGAAGTATAAATATTCCAGATTATGAAATAAATAGAGAATTTGAAAAAATTTTTAAAGATTATAATCAAACCATAATTTTATATTGTAGTAGTGGAGCAAGAAGCAAAAAAGCATGCAGGAAACTATTAAAAAAAGGATATACAAATATATTTAATTTGTATGGAGGAATTGATAATTAAAAAGATATATGTTAAAATTGTCTTATTAAGAATCTGGAAGGAATGAACAAAATTTGAACGAATATCAAAAATATATTAGAAATTTTAGTATAGTAGCTCATATTGATCATGGAAAATCAACATTAGCAGATAGATTAATAGAAATGACAGGTGCTCTTTCAAAAAGAGAAATGGAAGAACAAGTTCTTGATAATATGGACATAGAACGTGAAAGAGGAATTACAATTAAAGCACAATCTGTTAGAATGAAATATAAAGCAAAAGATGGAAATGAGTATACTTTTAATTTAATAGATACACCAGGGCATGTAGATTTTAATTATGAAGTATCAAGAAGTTTAGCTGCATGTGATGGAGCAATATTAATTGTAGATAGCACTCAAGGTGTTGAGGCACAAACACTTGCAAATGTTTATTTAGCAATAGATAATAATCTAGAAGTATTACCTGTTATAAATAAAATTGATTTACCAAGCGCAAGGCCTGAAGAGGTTCAAAAGGAAATCGAAGATATAATTGGAATACCTGCAATTGGATGTCCATGTATATCTGCAAAAACAGGCCTAAATGTTGAAGAAGTATTAGAAAGAATAGTTACAGATTTGCCAGCTCCAAAAGGTGATGAAACTGAAAAAACAAAATGCTTAATTTTTGATTCTTATTATGATAATTACAAAGGAGCAGTAGCATTTGTTAGAGTAATGGATGGAAAAGTTAAAACAGGTGATGAAATACTTCTTATGCAAGCAAATAAAGTATTTACTGTAACAGAAGTAGGATATTTTGCACCTGGAAGTTATATGCCTGCAGATGAGCTTAAGGCAGGAGAAGTTGGATATATTGCAGCTAGTATAAAAAGCTTGTCAGATATTCATGTTGGAGATACAATAACACTAAATAAAGATAGAGCTGAAAAGCCTTTAAAAGGCTATAAAAAAGTACAACCTATGGTTTATTGCGGTATATACCCAATAGATGGAAGTCAATTTGAAGCTTTAAAATTTGCTTTAGAAAAATTAAAATTAAATGATGCAGCTCTTGAATATGAACAAGAAACATCAAGCGCGTTAGGTTATGGTTTTAGATGTGGATTTTTAGGACTTCTTCATTTAGAAATAATTGAAGAAAGATTAGATAGAGAATTTGATTTAGGATTAATTACCACAGCACCATCTGTTATATATAAAGTACATAAAACAAATGGGGAAGTATTAGATATATATAATCCTGGAGATTTACCACCACAAGCAGAAATTGCTTTTATGGAAGAACCAATAGTTACAGCAAATATTTTAACTCCAAAAGATTATGTTGGTGGAATAATGGAAATGTGTCAAAATAGGCGTGGAAATTATATTGATATGAAATATCTTGATGAAAACAGAGTTGAATTAATATATGAGATGCCATTAAATGAAATAATTTATGACTTTTTTGACAATTTAAAATCTAAAACTAAAGGATATGCATCATTTGATTATGAATTAAAAAAATATCAAGAGTCAAAACTTGTTAAATTAGATATATATGTTAATGGAGAACCAGTTGATGCTCTTTCATTTATTGTTCATAAAGATATGGCATATAACAGAGGAAGAAAAATGGTTGAAAAACTTAAAACTGTTATTCCAAGACATTTATTTACAATACCACTTCAAGCATATGTTGGTGGAACAGTAATTGCAAGAGAAACAATTTCAGCTTTAAGAAAAGACGTTTTAGCAAAATGTTATGGTGGAGATATAACAAGAAAGAAAAAACTTTTAGAAAAACAAAAAAGAGGAAAAGCAAGAATGAGGCAAATAGGAAAGGTTGAAATGCCACAAGAAGCATTCTTGTCAGTACTTAAGTTAGATGATGATGAGAAAAAATAAAAATAGCAGATAAAATTATCTGCTATTTTTGAATTTCAAATATTAATTATTTTTAAAGTGATATGTCTAAGAAACTTAGTGCAAAGTATATTATGTAGTAAA
>DOYA01000147.1:3780-5599 GCA_003518755.1 Clostridiales bacterium
TGATAATGATTTTACTGCAAAATATACTAAGACAGTTGAGATTATACTTAACAATGAACCAATTGGATTGGTTATATATGTTACTTTATGACTTATGTATGTTAAAAATCCTAATAAAGAAGAAATAATTACAGGAATTTTAGCTACAGTCATAGTTGTAATTATTGTAATAAATGATTTTTTTGATTTTTTATTAACTATATATACAGATAGAGTTAAAGCTAAAATTCTACATATAGGTGCAATTGTTATTTTTATTAATGATAAAATATTTTCCCCACTAAATTTTGCATATTTTGAAGTTATATAATATAACAATTGTTTAACAAAAGCAATGATAGCCCAAATTGCTACTATTAAAATAGCAGTTTTAAAAAAGTTATTTTCTGAATCTTGTGCAGTTTCTTTTATAGCTTCAAATGGATTTTTAATTAGTTTTTTTAATAAACCTTTACCAGTTTCTGCTTCTGCTTTGAAGTCAATATTTTTCATTTTTTCTTTTGCTTCATTAAAAGTATTAACTGTTTCTTGTTTAATTTCATTTCCAACATTTGTATTTTCTGTAGAAATAGACTTATTTGCTTCATTTTCTTTTTGATTTTCATCCATACAAAAAATCCTCCTTTTATTAATATATATATTATTATTTTATATTTGATATTATATAATAAAAAATAAAATAAATCAATATAATTACAATAACCTTGCAGTATTTGTATTTTTATGCTATTATAAAATGTATGAGAAAGAGGTAATTAAATTGAAACTTAATATTGTTATGGTAGAGCCAGAAATACCAGCAAATACGGGGAATATTGCAAGAACCTGTGCAATTACTGGAGCAAAACTACATTTAGTACATCCGTTAGGATTTAAAATAGATGAGAAAAGTGTTCAAAGAGCAGGTCTTGATTATTGGGATAAATTAGAAATAGAAGAGCACCATTCTTTAGAAATGTTTTTAGAAAAGTACAAGCCTGAGGAAAATAATATGTTTTTTGCAACTACAAAAGGAAAAACAAAATATACAGATGTTGATTATTCAAAAATGGATGAAGTATTTGTATTGTATGGTAAAGAAACTAAAGGATTACCTGAGTGGCTTTTAGAAAAGTATTTGAATACTAAAACAATAAGAATACCAATGCTTCCAACACTTAGGTCACTTAATTTATCAAATTCTGTAGCAATAATTACATATGAAATTTTAAGACAGCATGGGTTTCAAGATTTGCAAGAAGTGAGTAATTATTTTGATAAGAATAATTTTAAATAATAATATAAAGCTTTATCTCACATCTCGGCTCCCTACATATATAAACAAAATCTAATAAAGTTCATGGAACCTTTTTCACTTAGTCCTCGCTGCGCTCGACGCGAACATTATTCCATAAACTTTATTGATTTTGTAATTATATATTCCAGTCACATTCGATGTTTCATAAATCTATATATTATTATTTCAAAATGAATATATTTATATATAAAAGCGAGGTACAAATAATGCAACAAATCACGAGTAAAGAAAATGCATTAATAAAGCATATAATAAAACTAAAAGAGAAAAAATACAGAGCAGAATATAATGAATTTGTTATAGAAGGTGCCAAAATAGTTAAAGAAGCAATTGAAGAAAATGCAAATATAAAAAATATAATTATTAGTGAAGATGCAATTAATAGCGAATTAGTGCAAAAACAACTTGGAGAAAATTTAGACAAGCAAGATTATATTCTAGTTCCAAATAGTATTTTCAAACTTTTAACAGATGTTGAAAATCCACAAGGAGTAATTGCAGTTATTGAAAAAAATAGTAAAA
>DOYA01000157.1 GCA_003518755.1 Clostridiales bacterium
ATATTAACTGCAATTGTAATTGTAATTGGAATGAGAATGATGGGAACACTTTTAATTAGCAGTATTATAATATTTCCAGCATTAACTGCTATGAAAATTTGCAAATCATATAAAAGAGTAGTTATTGGCTCTGGGGTAATTAGTGTTTTTTGTTTTTTGGTTGGAATATTTTTATCATATGTTTATAATATTAGCACAGGAGCAATGATAGTAATTGTAAATTTGATTTTATTTTTATTGTTTACTTTTCTTGATAAAGTAATAAAAGAATAGAATTAAGCATGATGAATGAAAAAGAGTGAAATGTTAATGGAAGATAAATTAAACAGATTATTTTTAGAATGTATAAATGAATTAAATAAAATTGGAATAAATCTTTTAAATGAAAATCAATATGGTAAAATAGATATATCAATTTCAAAGCGTAATAATAAAAGATATGGATGTTGTAAACAAGAAGAACCAGACAAAAATTATAAAACAATCAATAAAATAAGAAGAAGAAAAATCATAAAATATGAAAAGTTTAATAAACATCATATTGAAATTAGTAAGTGGGTAATGGAACTTGAAGATGATATTATTAAAAATACTTTAATGCATGAATTAATACATTGTATTCCATATTGTAATAATCATGGTACCGAATTCAAAAAATATGCTGAATTACTAAATACAAATTATGGATATGATATATCAAGACTTGGAGATAAGAAAAAAGATTTTGAAAAAAGCAATATTGAATATAAAGAAACAAAAAATTATAAGTACAAAGTTATATGTAAAAGCTGTAAACAAGTGTTTTATAGGCAAAGATTGAATAGAAATTTTACAAGAAAATATAGATGCGCAAAATGTGGCGGAAGATTCGAAATAATTATTATATAAAATTCCTGCAACAATTTTTTTCAATTAAAGATTAAAAGTAAATGAAAGACTTCTTTATGCTGTTATAACAGCACTTTCTAATAAAGAAGGTTATTGTTATGCAAGTAATAAATATTTAGCCGAAAAACTAAATGTAGATACTAAAACTATATAAAGTTAGGTAATTGATTTGAGAAAACAAAACTTTATATATGTTGAAGTATTAAGAAATGAAAAACAAGAAATAATAGAAATAAAAATATTTAGTTCACTTTCTGAAGATGTTACAAGAGAAGAATACAATACTGTGCTTGAAAAATTGGGTAAAATAGCAGGTTTGATACTTTTTTAAAAATTTTTAAAAAAGTATTGACTTATGTAAATTAATGTGGTAATATATAAACACGTAACTAGGGTATGGGACTTACACCCTTGGAGTCCTAAATGGCGCATGTGTTTGAGCCATTTGCATAAAAATAGGGAAAGGAGGATCTGCTATGCGGTATCTGTTTGATGATATGATGAAGCTTCACAAGGCCACGATCGGTCACGAAGCAAGCACGACAGAGACGAAGCTTCACAAGGCCACTTTTGGTCACGAAGCAAAGGCAGAGGAGATGATCACAGCCTGATGAGAACGTAGGTACAGGTGTGAGTATTTCTCCGGGCCCCAACACGAAGTTGGGGCCTTTTTCCATTTCAAAAAACAACAATTAAATAGATTTATAATTATCAACTTTTAAACATTAAATTATATATAATTTATTATTTTCTAAAGTCAAACCTGTAGATATTTATCAGATATATTTACAACATTTTTTACTCATCCTTAAAATACCCCACAATTAAAGTAATAAAAAATTTTGGCGTTACTGTATCAGTCTAAATTTTAATGAAAAAACAGAGCAAAGTGTATCAATAGACATAGAACGATTTAAAGTGTCTATTGATGTTCTAATGCTCCATTTTACTTTTTTAGGATTATATTATAAAGTTTTGCAACTTCAAAAATGGTGGTGGAGAATTTTTTTCATTTTTTTAAATATCATTTTATTTCAAAGTATTAAAATATTTATCAGTTAAATCATTTACAGAAATATTAAAACATTAAGCAAATCCATATAGCGCATTATCTACACTTATTCTGATCACAATTTCAATATTATAAATGGATTATTTACTAAATTTGGGACCAAGTAATTTTTTGAAAAATGTATAGAAAATATTAATTTAAGCAGAGGCCAAAAAAACGACTTCTGCTTTTAAAACTCATTTTTTCATATTATTCATATAATACTTTTTCACAGCAAGTTTATCTTGAATTCCTCTTAAAGTTTCACCAAATCTTTGGAAGTGAACGATTTCTCTTTGACGCAAGAATTTTAATGGATCTAAAACATCAGGATTATCACGGCAAAGATCAATTAATTTTTCATAAGTTGCACGAGCTTTTTGCTCTGCAGCTAAATCTTCTTGTAAATTTGCAATAGGGTCACCTTTTGCTGCAATATATGATGCTGTAAATGGAACACCTGCTGCAGATACAGGATATACATCTACACCATGGTCTGTATAATATGGTGCGAGACCTGCATTTTCAAGTTCTTCAATTGTAGCATTTTTAGTTAATTGATGAACTATAGTTCCAACCATTTCTAAGTGGGCGAGTTCTTCAGTTCCAATATCATTTAAAACTGCTTTAGCTGTTTGATCTGGCATACCAAATCTTTGAGATAAATATCGAAGCGAAGCGGCAAGTTCTCCATCTGGACCACCATATTGGCTTATTATAACTTTAGCAAGTTTAGGGTCAGTTTGTTTAATATTAATTGGGTATTGCAAAATTTTATTATAAGTCCACATTATCTATTTCCTCCTTCCCAAGGCCAAGACTCTTCAAGCCATCTCCATTTATTACATGGGTAATTAATTGTAAGTGGGCCATAAATTTTTTGATAAATATCTTTTATTTCTTTTAATTCCTTGCAATATTTGTTATGCAAACATAAGGCTTTTTCATCATTTGAATGAGTGTCTAGATACTCGGCAAGTTCAACTATTGCAAATTCTAGGCATTTAATTTCTTTAAGCATTTTCATTTGCTTTTCACTTTTACATTCACAAGGAGTTTCTTGCATCGTTGGTAATGTAGCTTCTGGCATACAAGGCATACAAGTTCTATCTTCATTTTCTACTGACATTTATTACACCCCTTTCCAATTGTATTTGTAGCTGCTAAATATTTAATTTCTTTCATAGAGTCTCCAGGGGAGTAAGGACTAACTAATTCTGGAAAAAGAGTTCCATTTTTTAATCCAACACAAGGTTTAAATGTTTCACCCATTGTTTGAATTGGAACATAACTTTGACCAAGCATAGGATTTTCAGGAAAAATGTCTGACCTGGTATCATCGTCAAAGCCACAACTGCAATTTTCATTATAATCTTGATTACACTCTATATTTTTACATGCATTTTCTATAATATCAGGTTTATCGCAATTATTTGAAGAGTTTAAATTCATATAATTATTATTTAAACAACAACATCTTCTACGTATGTTTCTCATACTTAAAAATACCTCCTAAAATTTTTTATACTGTATTTTATTCTATAAAAAGACAAAATGTTACAGAAATTTTACTAAAAATATTGAGAAATACTGAATTTTGTGATATATTAGTTGTGTAAACAAGTTTATTAATAAAAATAATAAAAGGAGGAAAATAATATGGACAAAAAAATCAATTCAGAAAATCTAAAAAAGAAAGGTGGAAAAACACTTCAAGAATTTAAAGATTTCATAGCAAAAGGAAATGTTATGGATATGGCAGTCGGTGTTATTATGGGTTCAGCTTTTGGAAAAATAGTAACATCTGTAGTAGATGACTTACTTATGCCATTAATTGGTATAGTTATAGGCGGTGTAGATTTTACAAATTTAAGTATAAAAATTAAAGATGCCACAATTACATATGGCAATTTAATACAAAATGTTATTGATTTTTTAATTATTGCAATTTGTATATTCTTTATGGTTAAAGCAATCAGTAAAGTAACTAAGAAAGATAAAGAGGAAGAAATAGTTGAAGAAGAACCTAAAAAAGAAGAAAACACAATTTTACTAGAAGAAATTAGAGATTTATTAAAAGAAAAACAAAATGTATAATTTTTTCAATTGGCAAATTGGGACCGGGTAT
>DOYA01000118.1 GCA_003518755.1 Clostridiales bacterium
CATGTTATATGTATCAGGTATTGATTTATATCCAGAAGATTCAGGCATAAGAAAAGAAATATTAATATCCGAAGGTGTTCCTCAGAAATTTATCTTCTTCCAAGATATTAAAAAAATAAGATATGTATATCCTCATGTTGACCCAACCAAGAATTTAACTTATCATTTAAATATGATCGTCCCTGGAAGATTAAAACTTAAATTATTCTTTAGAGAAAAAGAATATAATATTAATAGAGAATATACTCAAACTGGAACATTCTTCATATATAATGATTGGATACAAAAATACTGCTTGGAAGAAGACGAAATTTGCACAATAACAATCGAAATAGAACAAGTAGAAGTTTTCAATGGTCATTTCCCTCAAATAGAATTTACTATAAAACAAGTTGAAAACACACCTTATTATATTCCAAGAGGAATAGAAAGAAGAGATTATATCACAAATTATGCATATTTATTCCTTTATACTGAAGTAGGAAAAGACACTAGTGGATATCTCACTGTTGATTTTAATAGAGGTGGTGGATATGTCCTTGCAAAAATAGTCAAAATGGACCAAACAGAAGCCGATAAAGACCCAGATTGGAGAAATTATAGATTCCCTAGAGACAAAAATGAGAAAGGTCTTTATTATGATATGTATAATAAAAAAATTCAATTTAATACTGCAGATACTAAAGACTGCGAAAATGGTTGTTTAATGTTAATAAGTATTGCATCATCCGTAGTTAAACAAGAATTAGGAGATTTTGACTTCCAGATTTTCAATTTAATAGCGGAATTCAATCCTGAAATTTATACCATTAAAAAATTACCACCAAAAAAAATTGAAATATATCCTGAAGAATATGTAATTGGCTCACTCTATTTAACTGATGAATCAGAAAAAAATGCCATTTTCGAATATTATTCAATGGCTATACCATATGATGCAGAAAAAATAGAAATTGATTGGCAAACAAATATTGCTCAATTATTTATTAAGGTAGGCGAAGAAAGACCAAATTTGAGTAATAAAGATTTCTCTTATACTAATAATGGAAATTCTATTATTACTATTAGTAAGGACGAAATTCTCCGAAAATATAAAGAAATTCATCCAGATGATACAAGTGATAACATAGCTGAAATAGAATTGACATTTGGAGTGTATACTAAATATTATGAGACATTCGGTTTCACTCAATATGCATTCAAAGTTCATTTACAAAGAAAAGAATTAAATATATATAAAGTATCTTCTGACCAAAGAACAATATGCCAACCTGATGGTATTGGTGGTGGTAAATATAGATGTCTTTTCATTATTATTTATCAAGATACTGAAATATTCAATGATTTATTACTATATGCTAAATCTCAAAATCCTTCCGCTATCATAAATATGTATGGAAATTATGTCCAAAGTGAATTATATGATAGTTATGACATCGAAAAATTAAAATTGAATATTCCGGATGAAGGAAATGCAAAATATGATACAAAGAAAGAAAGAACTAATTTCTTATTCTTAGAATATGGAGATTTCAATAGTCATGCATTTATTAGTGTTATTTCAGATAAACCAGACCTGATCGAATTTTACTCATCATTCAAGACTTTCGAAAATATAGTAATGCCTAATCCTAGTTCACCACAAATTTATTCAATGGATATTTTCAGAAAATCACTTATTATTAATTTCATGACAAGAAAAAGTGTTTCTGTTAATATAAGATCATTATACGGAGAAGGTAGATTCCAATTCCATAATGACCCAGACCAAACTTTCTATCTTAGAGGAGATGAAGACAATCTTAACTATATTATTCCAGCAACTACTAAAAGTGATGAGAGAGATTTCACTCTTTTAAGAGTAGAAAATTTAAGATATAATAATCCAAATTATAAAAATCCAGGATTTGCTTTCATTCTCGAATTCTTCTTAAGAAGTCTTGATATTCAATTAGATTCAGTAAAGATGGACGAAGCTAAAGAAGTGGTTTATAAGGAAGTTGATACTCCTGTATTTTATTATGCTGATGTTGTGGATTCAACAAAAGATGTTATTGGTTATGTCTATTTACATGATTTAGTTTATGACACTATAGATTTAGAACAAAGAAATATTCAAAATAATGAAATGGAATTTAAAGGTGCAGTTGTGACCAAACAACAAATTTATGAAATTAAAAAGGATATGGCTAATATTCCTCTATTAAGCATTAAAGGTTTTTATGATTCTACTTTAAAAGCAGGAGTTATTACTATTCCAAAGGCTAACTTTTTATCCGGTGGACAATCAACATTATTTTTGGCTTTAACAAAAGCAGATGATGCAATGCATTTGAAATTCAAAAGATTCAGAGGAGAAATTGGCTTCTCGACTGTCAATGGTAATTCTGTAGTTACCCAAAAATTATATCAATTCGGAAAACTTGAAGGTAAAGGATCAAGTATAACTTATAAATTAGAAACTAACGAAAAAATTTCAAATTATGTAAGAATACAATTCTCGGCAAATAGTAAATTCGTCGATTTCGCAATAAGTGAAAAACCAGGTGATATGAAGAATGGAACATTCCAAGATTTCGAAAAAAAAAGAGAAAGAGGTGTAGTATTCGTAACCTTCAAAAGACCAGCAAAAGCTGAATATTTATACCTTACAGTATTTGCTAAAGAAGACGCAGGTAATAATAAATTATATAATTATGTATTTAAATACATAAATGCCTTAAGCAAAGAACTATTCTTTGAATACAAAATAGTTGGAAATAATCCAAAAATTGAAGTTCAAGGCAATCAAGGAAAATTAAACGTCACTTTCAATCCAATTGAATTCGAGCAAAGTGCAGGAACTTTAGATATAAATATTCTTTACACTGTTAAAATAATTAAAAAGAATTGCTTGATTCCAAACGAAAAATCGGACCATATTGCTATAACTCAATCAGAATATGAAACTGCACAACAATTCAAACTTACCGGTCTCGACAAAAAGACAGTCGAAATAAATAAAGTTGTAAACGATTTTGACTATGCTCAAGTCATCGCAACTATTACTCAAGGTTCAATTATAGAATATGTTGCTTATCAAGCAGTTAAACCAAATAATGTATTAAATGAGCCAGATTCTAATCCAAAACCAGGAGAAAGTGGAAAATCCCCAACGGATGGAAAGGGAGAAGGTTCTGCTCCTGGTGGAGAAAAAACCGGATTATATGTTATTATTGGTGTTAGTTGCTTCCTTCTTGTTGTTGTTGTTGCTTTGGTCATTGTTATTGTGATGTACAACTCCAAAAATAAGGATCTCCTTACTCAAGTCAACAAAATCTCATTCGTCCAAAGTGGTGCTTCTGCTAAAGATGATGCTAATTTATTGCTAGATAACCAAAATGAGTTAGAAATAAATTAAATTTAAAGTTAATTGGGTAATTTTAATTTAATATTTCTATTATTATTTATGAATTAAATAAGTAGTAAAAATATATATTATTTTAATTATTTTTTTTCTTAATTAATTATTTTTTAATAATTAATTAATTATTATTTATTTTTTATATATTAATTATATAT
The DNA here is from genome assembly GCA_003518755.1 of Clostridiales bacterium. Classification (GTDB taxonomy): domain Bacteria; phylum Bacillota; class Clostridia; order TANB77; family CAG-508; genus CAG-269. The sequence continues at coordinate 3,562 of DOYA01000118.1, forward strand.
TTTTAATTATTATTTAAATTATCATTT
>DOYA01000112.1 GCA_003518755.1 Clostridiales bacterium
TGATAAGCTCTTGGTGTATCTGGATAAAAATAATTTTTTCTATCATTTTTACTATCTTGAGATATGGTACAATTAGTTGCTAAACCCGCCTTTACAGCATATTCTACAACTTTTTCATTTAATGTAGGTAACGCTCCTGGCATAGCCATACATACAGGGCAAACCTGAGTATTTGGTGCCCCTCCATATGTAGTTTTGCATGAGCAAAATATTTTTGTTTTTGTAGAAAGTTCTGCGTGAACTTCTAATCCTATAACTGCTTCATAGTCTTGTTTTGACATTTTTTCCTCCTTAATTGATTGCAATTATTTAATGGTTAATTTTAAAATTATAAATGTAATTAAACAAAATAATAGTACAGATACAAATGATATTAGAAGTATATATTTTAGCGGAACATCATATTTTATTTGGTTCAATTTAGAATTATATACTTCTTGTAATTCAGAATCATCCTCTCTTATAACTATATAATCATTAGTATTTTCATCTAAATAACTTATACCTCTTTTGTTATCATTTTTACGTATAAAATAATTAATAAGTTTATATACATCATATTGATTGAAAATTGTTCTATGATCACCAGATTCTTCTTGACTTTCATATGGTATATCTAACATTTTTAAGCTTTTATTTCTTTTATACTCTATATGAATATAACGTACAAAAGTAGTATCAGATTTCTGGTATTCTTTTTCAGTATTATAAAACATCCATTTAGTATCTTTTCCAAGTTCAGCCTTGGTTAGCCTAACATCAATTAAATCTTTGAATTTGATTTTTATATACCTTAAATCATACTTAATAATTAAATATCCATTCTTTATTTTTAAGGACATTTCAAGTGCATTGTATAGAACAAATCCCAAAAGTGCAGGAAATAATACTTTTAATGTATATGGAAATATTTGCATTTCAAATATACTTGCTTTTGAATTACGCAAATTAATTATAAAAAAAATTATATTTCCTATTAATAAAAACAACCATATAATTGCAATCCATAGAATAATCCTATTAATTTTATTAAGCTTTTTTCGTTTTATTGTAAAATTTTCTTTCTTAGCTTTAATAATATAATCTCTTTTTAAATCTATAAAATCCATAATACTTTATCCTTTATATTAATGGCTTATATTTTTCTCTAAACTTATACTCTTGCTCAAATGTATATGCTGCATTTAAAATAGTTTCTTCTTGGAATTTATTTCCTATTAATTGCATTCCAACAGGCAAGCCTTTACTATCTACACCACATGGAATTGATATACCTGGAAGCCCTGCAACATTTACAGATACAGTATCTATATCTGCTAAATATAATTGCATTGGATCTCCTGATTTTTCTCCAATTTTAAATGCGGTTGTTGGTGATGTTGGCATAAGAATTATATCATATTTCTCAAATGCTTTATTGAATTCATTTGATATATAAGTTCTTAATTTTTGAGCTTTTTTGTAATATGCATCATAATACCCTGAAGATAATACATAAGTACCAAATATAATTCTTCTTTTAACTTCATCGCCAAAACCTTCACTTCTAGATTTTTTAAAGATTTCATCTATATTAGAGTATTCATTTGTTCTATGTCCATATCTAATTCCATCAAATCTACCTAGATTTGAACTTGCTTCTGCATCTGCGATTATATAGTAAGTTGCTAATACATATTTTTCTATATCTACAGATATTTCTTCAACCTCTGCTCCAAGCTTTTTATAAATTTCTGCTGCTTCATATAATTTATCTTTTACTTCTTTATCAAGCCCTTCTCCAAAAAACTCTTTTGGAAGAGCTATTTTTAAACCTTTTACATCATTTTTTAAGCAATCTTCATAATTTATATTTCCCTTATCCTCTGAAGTTGAATCTTTTTCATCTTTTCCTGCAATTAGTGTTAATAATTTAGCAGAATCTCTTACATCTTTTGTTAGAACTCCAATCTGATCTAAACTTGAAGCATATGCAATTAATCCATATCTTGAAACTAATCCATAAGTTGGCTTTAAACCTACTATTCCACAAAGTGAAGCTGGTTGACGAATACTTCCTCCAGTATCTGATCCTAAAGCCCAAGGAACTAAGTTTGCAGCTACTGCAGCAGCTGAACCTCCAGAACTACCTCCTGGAACTCTTGTTAAATCCCATGGATTTTTAGTGATTTTAAATGCAGAGTTTTCTGTTGATGTTCCCATTGCAAATTCATCCATATTTGTTTTTCCAAGTGTAATAATATTTTCAGCATTTAACTTTTCAGCAACTGTTGCAGAATATGGTGCAATAAAATTTTCCAACATTTTTGAACTACAAGTTGTTCTTGTTCCTTTTACACATATATTATCTTTTATTCCAATAGGAATTCCAGCATATTCTCCTGTTATTTCTCCATTATTTATTTTTTCTTGTATTTTTTTTGCTTGATTTCTTGCCTCATCTAAATATGTTGTATTAAAGCTATCTATATCTTTTTCTTTTTCTTCAATTCTATTACAATATGCTTCAGTTATTTCAGTAACTGTTAATTCTTTATTTTTTAATTTTTCTTGTAATTCGTGAACTGTTAAATCTGTGATATTCATTTTTAGGGTTCCTTTCTATATTTCAGTACAATTAATAATTTCTATAATGCGGGCGATTAAAATCGCCCCTTTTCTCCGCAAATTTTATAATTCTTTCATACTTTTTATTGTACAACCTTAGGCAACTTATACATATTCTGCTGAATTCCTTGTCCATTGAAAAGTAAAGCAGCTGTATCTTCAAATTCTTTAACTTCATCTTTTCTAAATCTATTTTTTGATTCATTAATTCCTATTGTAATATCTAAATCTTCAACAGGGGCATTATTAATTACATTAGAAAAATCAATAATCTCCTGAAAATTTTCTAAATAATCTTGTATTTCTTCTTCTTTTAATTCTAAGCTTGATAAATCAGCAATGTGTAATAATTCTTTTTCTGATACTGACATATTTCCTCCTATTTGTTTTTTTATTTTACTTCATTTACACAACTTCCTGTTTCAAATATATCTTTTATATTTTGACATGTGTCTTGTGCGATTTTATTTAATGCTTCTCTTGTGAAAAAAGCTTGATGTGATGTAATTATAACATTTGGCATAGATAAAAGCACTGATAGATTTTGATCTCTTTTATATTCCATTGACATATCATTTAAGAAATATTCTGATTCTTCATCATATACATCTAATCCAGCTCCACTTATTTTTCCATTCTCTAAGCCTTTTATTAAGCTTGCACTATCTACAAGTTTTCCTCTACTTGTATTAATAATAATTACACCTTTTTTCATTTTATTAATTGTTTCATCATTAATAATATCCTCATTTTCTTTTGTTAATGGACAATGGATTGATATTATATCTGATTTAGCAAGTAAAGTATCTAATGTAACATATTTAAAGCCAATTTGAGCTTCTGCTTCTTTATCTTCATAAACATCATATGCAATTACATTAGCTCCAAAACCTTTCATAATTTTACAAAATACTTTTCCGATTTTTCCAGTTCCCATAACTCCAACTGTTTTTCCATAAATATCAAATCCAAGTAATCCATTTAATGTAAAATTATATTTTTTTGTTCTTTGATATGCTTTATATATTTTTCTATTAATTTCTAATAATAAAGCTGTAGCATGTTCTGCAACTGCATTTGGAGAATACGCAGGTACTCTTACTGCTTTTATATTTTCATCTAATGCTTTTACATTAACATTATTAAATCCTGCACATCTTAATGCAATCAATTTTACATTGTTTTCTTTTAAAATTTTAATTGTTTCTTTGTCAACAACATCATTTACAAAAACACAAACAACATCATATCCTTTAGCAAGTGGTGCTGTTTCTGAATTAAGTTGTGAATCTAAATATGTAATTTCATAATTATATTTTTTATTATATTTATCAAATATTTTTTTGTCATATTCTTTTGTACTAAAAAAAGCTATTTTTATCATTTTAAATCCCCCT
>DOYA01000143.1 GCA_003518755.1 Clostridiales bacterium
GATATGAGATTAAGAACACTTCAAGGTTTACAAAGAGAAAAGATTGAAGAAGAATATGCAGAACTAATGAAGCTTATTGCATATTTACGTGAAATCCTAAATAGTGAGCATAAAGTATTTGAAGTTATAAAAGAAGAGTTAATTAAGGTTAGAGATAAGTTTGGTGATGATAGAAAAACAAAGATAGTTCCTGCTGAAGGTGAAATAAATGTTGAGGATTTAATAAAAGAAGAGCAAGTTGTTATTGCCCTAACACATTTTGGATATATTAAGAGAATGCCAATAGATACATACAAGAGCCAAAGACGTGGTGGAAAAGGCATTACAGGTATTGCAACACGTGAAGGTGATTTTGTAAAACAAATATTTACATCATCAACACATGATTTGATACTATTCTTCTCAAATAAAGGTAAGATGTATAAACTTAAAGGATATGAAGTTCCTGAGGCTGGTAGAACAGCAAAAGGAACAGCTATTGTAAATCTTTTAAGCTTAGATGCTGGAGAAAAGATTTCAGCAGTTATTCCAATTCAAAATTTTGCTGAAGGCAAATATTTACTTATGGCAACTAAAAATGGGTTAATAAAGAAAACAGCTTTAACAGAATATAATACAGAAAGAAAAACAGGTCTTCTTGCCATAACTTTAAAAGGAGAAGATGAGCTTATATCTGTAAAATTAACAGATGGTCAAGATAATGTTGTTTTAGTTACTAGAAAAGGTTTATGTATTACTTTTGATGAAAAAGATGTTAGACCTATTGGTAGAGTTTCACAAGGTGTAATTGGAATGAGAACTGCTCAAGATGATGAAATAATTGGTATGGAATCAATTATTTCAGGAGGAAAAGCTACACTTCTTGCAATTACAGAAAATGGATTTGGAAAACGTACTGAGCTTGATGAATATAGAGTTCAACAAAGAGGTGGAAAAGGTGTTATTACCTATAAAATAACTCCAAAAACAGGAGAGTTAGTAGGAGTAGGTATAGCAGATGATTCTCAAGATGTTATGCTAATTTCTGATACAGGAACAATTATTAGAATGCATGTTAATGAAATAAGTATATTAGGAAGATCTACTCAAGGTGTAACTCTAATGAGGACTAATGATGGAGGAAAAGTTGTAAGTATTGAACTTGTGGACAATGAAGAAGAAGAATAGTTTGAAAAAAGCTTGACAATAAATCACAAGAATAATATAATTAATATTAATTAAAGAGAAAAACACACAAGAATAAAGAAAAAGGGGGAAACAAATATGAAAAATAATAAAAAACACACAAGTGGTATCACATTAATTGCATTGGTAGTGACTATAATTGTATTACTAATTTTAGCTGGAATTTCTATTGCAATGTTATCAGGGAATAATGGAATTTTACAAAGAGCTGGAGATGCAAAACAAACATCAGAAAGAGCAGAAGCTAAAGAACAGGCACAAATGGATATTATGGATTGGATTACAGATAAAACAGCTAATAATCAAAATTCGACTTTAGATAATGCCAAAGTGAAAGAAATATTAATAGGGAAGTCTTATGTTAAAAATGGACAACCTGGAAATGACAGTTTTATAACAGCTAAAGGTGAATATGAAATACCATATTCTGAATTATATAAGTCAAATGATGATTCACCAAGCATTGGACAAAAACTAACAGAAATAATAACAAGTGAAGATTATGGAAAACCAACAGATTATAGTGTAACAGTGAATGGGAAGACACTGAATAATTGGAAAGTTTTTTTAAATGATGAAAATAATGTGTATATAATAATGGGTGAATATTTAGAGGCTAGTTTAGTTCAAGATATAACAGGAATTGAAACCGATACAACAAATTATAAATATGGAGTATGGCATAATGGAAATAGAACACCATTCCTTAATGCCTTATTATCTTCTAATAATTGGTCATTTCTTACAGGTGGAATAACTGGAGCAACAGCAACTGGAGCACCAACTATTGAACAATTAGAAACAAGTTATGGGCAACAATCATTGGAATATGGGTCTGTTAGTGGAGACTTATATGTGTTACCTCAATCTGATAATGGAAATTGTGATGCATATTGGATAGCTTCTCCTGAACATGATGATGATTTTGACCTTTGGGCTGTAAGCTCAAATGGAGAACTTTATTTTGGCGGAGCTACTGAAAGAGGTTTACGTCCATTGATTAAGCTTTCTCCTGATAGTACTGGAAAAAAAGAAAATGGTATAATAAAGATAGATAAATAAAAATGATTGATATTTGTATCAATCGTTAATGGAGCAAAAGTTGTAAATATCTACGACAACCGCTCCAACTTTATGCGGATTCGAACCAATAAAAAACAACATTATCAATAAAATTGTGATGTTGTTTTTTATTTTTCTTTTAATTGTACTAAATTGCGTGTGTCACGAGAAATTCTGTAAGAATATCGTAACTGCATAAATGATGGTAGTAGGTCTACCGCAATCGCTATACAGGTAGAGATTGCAAACCACTCTAAGGTGCTATATTCAAAAGATATGGTATTGAGCGTTAGAGAGAAGGCAACAAAAGTTGTCAGGTGTGTATTATGGAGATGAACGGCCATGTGAACCACTAACGAAAGCATCGAAAAGTACAAGACTTCATCAAAACCAAACTATGGCGATTTGGGTTGGGACAAAGTCTATCGGAAACCTGTTTACTGGATAGATGATGAACGGTGCAAAGGTGGCATGAACATAATATAGGCGTTTATGTGGAACGTGAGAACCTACGGTCTAATGTTAAGGGAGTATATCAAGTAGAGCAAACTGCAAGATAAGAGTACCAATGTAGACATAGGGGCAGACCAAGTTGTAGTAGTGAAGAAGTTTCTGTAATGGAAATGGAGCGAAGAACTTGGAATTATCAGTTTAAGAAATAAGTCAACTTGAAGAGAGGAGGAGCTTATGGACAAAACAAAACCATACAATATTTCAAAACAAGTAGTAAAATTTGCTTTTGACAGAGTAAAAGCAAACAAAGGAACATATGGAATAGATGAGCAATCAATTACAGATTTTGAAGAGAATTTGAAAGATAATTTATACAAAATCTGGAATAGAATGTCATCAGGAACGTATTTTCCAAAACCAGTAAAAGCAGTAGCAATACCAAAGAAAAATGGAGGTACTAGAATTTTAGGAATACCAACTGTTGAAGATAGAGTTGCACAAATGGTTGCTAAAATGTACTTTGAACCAAACGTAGAGAAATTATTTTATCAAGATTCGTATGGATATAGACCAAATAAATCAGCAATAGACGCAGTAGGAGTTTTGAGAGAAAGGTGCTGGAAGAAAGATTGGGTAGTAGATTTTGATATAAAAGGACTATTTGATAATATAAGACATGACTATCTAATTGAAATGGTTAAAAGACATACAAATGAGCAATGGATAATTTTATATGTTGAAAGATGGCTAAAAACACCATTTAAAATGCAAGATGGAACAATAGTAGATAGAACAGCAGGTACACCACAAGGAGGAGTAATAAGTCCTGTGTTAGCCAATTTATTCTTACATTATGTATTTGATGATTTTATGAGTAAAGAGTTTCCAAACATTCAGTGGGTGCGTTATGCTGATGATGGAGCATTAAATTGTGTATCATTAAAACAAGCAAAGTATATAATTAAGGTGCTAGATAAAAGATTTAAAAAGTTTGGATTGGAATTAAATTTAGCAAAGACAAGAATAGTGTATTGCAAGGATGGAGATAGGAAGGGAAATTACGAAAATACGAGTTTTGATTTCCTGGGATTTACATTTAGAGGTAGACAAGTAAGAGATAAAGAAGGAAGAAATTTTTCTGGATTTCTACCAGCAATAAGTAATAAAGCACAGAAAGATATAAGAAGAACGGTAAGAGATATGAGATTACAAGGGAAAGTCAGCATAAGTTTAAAAGACATAGCTAGAATTTTAAATTCCAAGATACAAGGCTGGATAAACTACTATGGGCGTTATTACAAATCTGGAATGTATAAAACATTAAGATACATTAATAGGTGTATAGTCAAATGGGTAAAGAAGAAATACAAAATGAGGACAATAGGTAGAGCAATGAAATGGTTATATAATGTTGCAAAGAAAAACAGTGAAATGTTTGCCCATTGGAAAATTGGAATAATAAGTATGGCATGATAATTGGGAGCCGTGTGAAGGGAGACTTTCAAGCACGGTTCTGAGAGAAGCTCAAGGGGAAGTTCCTTGGGCTTACTTACTTAACTTAAAGTTACAAATACATTGTAGAGGAGTTTTTTTTGATGACAAATCAAGAACTACTACAAAAGATGAAAGAAGATATGGAAATGCGAGGATTTTCACACTGGACAAAAGAAAGTTATGAATTAAAAGCAAAAGATGTAATAAGATACTTTAAGAAACCAATGGAAGAAGTAACAATAGAAGAATTAAGAAAAATTCTTTTAAAATATTTAAAAGAGGAAAGGAAACTATCTGAAAGAAGCGTAAATTACTACAATAGTGTAATTAGATTTATGTATGAAGTAACGATGGACAAGCTAATAAACAAAAAACAATTACCAATGTATAGAAAGTACTTATTTTATGACAAGAAAATAAAATTAAGTAATTTAGTGGGTTCTAACCTATGATTTATATAAATTTATAATAGAATTGTTATTGAAAAAGATAATAATTCTATTTTTTATAATTAATAATTAACCAACTCATCATCAACAAATTATGTTAATACAAACAACTATAAAATTAAGAAATAGAATTAAAAATAAAAAAATTCTAATTGCTTTTTCCGTAAGATAAAAAATACATAAAAAAATAAAAAGAAAAATGTAAAAAAACGTCGAAAAACTTTACATAATTAACAAAAAAGTATTTACAAAATAGGGTTTTTATAATATAATGTGGCCAGAAATATTTTAAGAGGAGAAGCTTTTAGAGTTTACTCTAAAAACTAAATTGAGCCTCTAGAAAGGAAAGATAAAAAGGATGGAAACATTTAAATCCAAAAAAGTCATGTTGGTATTTTTGTTAGTATTATTAATTATGCTTTTACCAACAAGGATTTTTGCAGCTACACAATCCGTAGCAATTGTAAAAGTAGAAAATGATTATAGCATTTATATTGATGGCTTAGAAAACAAAGATTTTAAATTTGCTTTTACAAATCAGAATCCAGAAGATGAAACTTCATTTGAATCTCAGTTAATTCCTAATTGGGAAGACAATAATGGAGTCAATATAGCATGTCTAGAAGAAGGCACATCTTTAAATTTAAATGAACCAGTTTTTATGATTGTAAAAGTTGGTGAAGAATTGTCTGTTACAGAGTTAGATTTAAATAAAGCTATTTCTAAAACAGATATGGCGAGTGTTGAAGCAATCACAACAATTATTGATGTGGATACCACTCAAACAACTACTACTTCAGATAATGAAAATGGAGTAGTTACCACTCAAACAGTTGGGCAAGTTAACATTATAGAAAGCGCAGAGTATAACTATACAGATTATGAATATCAATATAACCTTATTAAAATTGATGGTACAGAATCAGAAACAGCAACAAAATTAAGTAATTTAGTAGATAGTCTACAATCTACGTATTCAACATTATCAACTTATAACAAAATTCTAAAAACTGCAGAAATTAGAGATTTATATTTATCTCTTAGAGAAGAAGCAGTATATAGTAAAGTTAATGATTATGTTATTTATCAACCTGAAGATTCAAAAGAAGGTGATAAATATTTAGTTCTATTACAACAACTTTCTGGAAAAGAAGTAGTAAGAGAAGATATTCAATTTTTAATTTGTACTGAAGGACATAAACAAAAAGTTGAAAAACCACTTATAGAAATTAAAAAAGCGACAGCACTTCCTCGTACATTTGATAGCATTATACTATTAGTAGTTCTTGCAGTTATAGTAATTACAACTATAGCAGTAATTTTAAGGATTAGAAAATTAAATAAAAATGAAGAATAAAAATAAATTATTATTTTATAAAGTTTTTCTTTGTGTATTATTAATAAGTTTAATTATTACTGTTATTTTAATAGTAAAAAAATATGGGACTCAAGAAAAATATGAAGAAAAAAATGAGGAAATAGTTGAAGTTTTTAGTAGAACTGAAGAAAAAATTGATCAAAATGGGATTAGTTTAATTGAATTTGAAGGGTTTAAAGTAATAGGTTTAATAAAAATACCAGCAATTGATTTAGAATATCCTATACTTGAACAAACTACTGATGAAGCAATGAAAGTATCAATAAGCAAATATTGGGGTGGAGATATTAATTCATATGGAAATGTATCTTTAGCAGGGCATAATAACAAAATTACATTAACAATGTTTGGAAAAAACAAAAATTTAAAAAATGGAGATAG
>DOYA01000033.1:0-3765 GCA_003518755.1 Clostridiales bacterium
AAAATGATGTGCGGTTAAACAGGATTAGTTATTTTCATTGATTTACAAAAAGTACCCAGTCTCCAAATGAAAAAAATTACAAAAAAAGATTGTCCCCAATTGAAAAAAAGATAAATATACTATATAATAAATTTGGTGATGAAAATGAAAAACAAATTTATTTACATAGTATTATTTTTATTAGGTATAACTGTAATTTTCACAATTATATTTACTATACGATTTAGTGTAGGAAGAAAATATAGTACTAATAGTGAAAGTGAAAATATATCAGTTATTGATAATCAAAATAAAGCATTATTAGTAGGGATTGAAAACAATAACCAAAAAGAAGAAGTAAAAAAAGAAGAAATAAAAAAAGAGGAAAAGAAGGATGAAGTTGTTTTAGATGCAGCTACTTTAACACAACAAATCTATGCTATGAATTCTGAAATTGGAACATTATATATTCCTAGAACAGGATTAACTACATCAATTTACTCGAATAGTTCTGTTTCTCAAATGGAAAAAATGCCTTGTTTTCTATATACAACTGGAGGATTAAATAAGCCAGGAGCTACATTAATTGTTGGTCATAATAAAAGAAATGGAAAGCTTTTTTCAAATAATAAAAAAATAGAAGAAGGAGATGAATTCTATTTTAAAGATTTTGAAGGAAAAGAATTAAAATATGTAGTGTATTCTAAATTTATAACAACAGATGGAGATATGACTTTTCTTGATTCGGCTGAAACAAAACCAGTAATAGCACTTTCATGCTGTACTGATGCTAATGATGAGAATAGAATAATTGTGTTAGGTAGAGCAGAGATTTAGGTTAGAAGTGAGATGTGAGAGGTGAGAAGTTGTGAAAAAAGTATTATTTATATCAAGCACAGGTGGACACTTAAATGAATTATTACAGCTAAGCCCATTATTTGAAAAATATGATTATCACATAATTACAGAAAAGGACAAGACAAATGCATATTTAGAAGATAAATATGAAGGGAGAGTTTCATATTTACCATATGGAACTAGAAGCCATATTATTACATATATTTTTAAATATTTATATTTAATTATAAAAACATTATTTTTGTATATTAAAATCAAACCAAAAGTTATAGTAACTACAGGAACACATACAGCAGGACCAATGTGCTATTTAGGAAAATTATTTGGAAGCAAAATAATTTATATTGAAACTTATGCAAATATAAATAGAAAAACTGCTACAGGAAAGCTAATTTATCCAATAGCTGATTTATTTATAGTTCAATGGGAGGAGATGCTGAAGATATATCCTAAAGCAGTATATGGAGGACAAATCTTTCAGTAAACAAATGAAAAACCTCGTCTTGCGTTGTTAAAATTTTATTCAAAAATCCTCTGCACAAGGCATACTGATGCTGTAACTCACTATCGTTCGAACAGCCTCAGCAACGTACACTATGTACACTCCGGTTTTTTTATAAAATTTTGCCAGCTAACGCATACTGACGCTGTAACTCACTAAAGTTCGAACAGCCTCAGCATAGCAATACTCGTTTTTGATTTGTTTAAAAAAGTGTTGATTTTAGGAGGAAATGTGATGATACTTGTTCTTTTAGGTACTCAAAACAATCAATTTACAAGACTTTTACAAGAAATAGAAAAATGTATAGATAATGGAATTATAACTCAAAGAGTTGTAGTTCAAGCAGGATTTACAAAATTTAAATCAAATAAAATGAACATTTTTGATTTAAAGCCAAGAGAGGTTGTAGAAAATTTAGCAGATGAAGCAGATTTTATAATAACTCATGGAGGAGTAGGGTCAATTTTAATGGCAATTAAGAAAAATAAGAAAGTAATTGCAGTTCCAAGACTTTCTAAATTTAATGAACATGTAAATGACCATCAAAGACAAATAGTCGAGATATTTAATGATAAAGGCTATATAATTGGAGTTCAGAATATGGAGGATTTATCAGAAGCTATTAAACAAATAGATGAATTTAAGCCAGTACCATATAGTGGAGATAATAGTAAAATGTTGAGCATTATAGAAAGTTTTATTGATAAGTTATAAGCAGGAGATAGGAGGTAAGAAGTAGGATCTTGGAGTTTAAAAATCCAACCTCCAACTTCCAACTTCCGACCTCATATTTGTGATATCAGAACAATATTATAAACGAAAGGAATTATTCATGGAAAACGAAAACATAGTTCGTCCAGAACTTGAAGATGAACAAGAAGAAAATTTAGAAACATCTTTAAGGCCAAAGACTTTAAAAGAATATATTGGACAAACAAAAGTAAAAGAAAGTATGAAAATATATATAGAAGCTGCTAAGAAAAGAAAAGAGGCACTTGATCATTGTTTGTTCTATGGACCACCAGGACTTGGAAAAACAACTATTTCAGGAATTATTGCAAATGAAATGCATTCTAAAATCAAAATAACTTCAGGTCCAGCAATTGAAAAACCAGGAGATTTAGCAGGACTTCTTACCAATTTAGAAGAATATGATGTGTTATTTATTGATGAAATTCATAGATTATCTAAAACAGTTGAAGAAATATTATATCCTGCACTAGAAGATTATGTTCTAGACATAACAATTGGTAAAGGACCAGAAGCAAAATCTATAAGACTTGATTTGCCTAAATTTACTTTAATTGGAGCAACAACAAAGGCAGGAGCTTTGACAACACCACTTAGAGACAGATTTGGAATTGTCCAAAAACTTGAATTATATTCAGTTGAGGATCTAAGTACAATAGTTAAAAGATCTAGTAAAATTCTAAAAACAGAAATAGACAATGAATCATGTAAAGAAATAGCAAGAAGATCTAGAGGCACACCAAGAATTGCAAATAGACTTTTAAAAAGGGTTAGAGACTTTGCACTAGTTTTAGGTGATGGAAAAATTGATTTGAAAATTACAAAACATGCTTTAAATCAATTAGAAATTGATGAGATTGGATTAGATGAAACAGATAGAAAAATGTTAAGTATGATGATAGTTCAGTATAGCGGTAGACCAGTTGGGATTGAAGCATTGGCATCATCACTTGGTGAAGAAATAGATACAATTGAAGATGTATATGAACCATATCTTTTACAGATTGGATTTATTGCAAGAACTCCAAGGGGAAGGCAAGTACTACCACCAGCATATAAACATCTAGGGTATATACAATGAAAGCAAAGTTGCGGATTTAATAGTGTAGCGAATAATAGTGATTATGAAAAAGGAAAAACATTAAAATGAAAAAGAATATAAGAAATGTATCAATATTTTTATTGTTAATATATTTAACATTTTATTTTATTTTTAGGGGACAAAATTTCCAAGAAATACTAAATTTAATTGGAAGAGTTGATATAAAATTTATTGTTTTAGCAATAGTATTTATGAGTTTTTTTGTAATATGTGATGGCTTTAATATACGTAAAATGCTAAGAAATTTAAATGAAAAAACTACAATTTGGAAATGCATAAAATATTCACTTATTGGTTTTTTCTTTAGTGCTATAACTCCGGCAGCATCTGGAGGACAACCAATGCAGATTTATTATATGCATAAAGATAATGTAAAAGTGGAAAACAGTACACTTACATTTTTGATAAATCTAAGTTGTATGCAAGTTGCAACTATTTCTCTTGCATTGTTTAATATGATATTTAATTACAAATATATGAAATTACCAATGATATTACTATTTATTTTAGGAATATTCTTAAATCTTAGTGCATTAATATTCCTTCTAGTTGCAATATTTTCAAGAAGAGTTAG
>DOYA01000033.1:3872-8243 GCA_003518755.1 Clostridiales bacterium
ATTGAAAACAAAAAAGAAAAACTAGAAAATGGATTACAAAAATATCAAAAAAATGCAAAAGAAATAAGAAGTCGTAAAAGAGTAATTTTTAAGGTTTTGATAAGAACATATATACAATATATCTCTCTTTTTTCAGTTACATATTTTGTATATAGAGCACTTGGATTTAATGAATATAATATGATCAATTTAATTGCAACACAATCAGTTTTATATGGCACAGTTTCAGGAATTCCATTACCAGGGTCAGTAGGAGCAAGCGAAAGTGCATATCTTGCATTATTTGAACATATTTACAAAGATAAAAATATGTTAGAAACAGCAATGGTAGTAGATAGATTTATTAATTTTTATTTATTAGTTGCAATTAGTTTTATTGTTGCAATTATAAATGATATTTATGTAAAAGTTAAATATAAAAAAAATAAAGATATAAATGAAACAGAAGCAAGCAAAAAAATTGATAGTGTAGAGTAGCAACGGCGGCATTGTATATCTTTTTTCGTGCTTTAGTCGAGAAAAAAGTATATACAATGCACAGCAAAGTTGCGGATATAAATTGTAACAAGAAAATAAAAATGCTAAAGGAGAAGTTAAATGAAATTATTAATGCATACATGTTGTGCCCCTTGTAGTGTATATTGTATAGATGAATTAAGAAAAGAAAGTATTGAACCAGTACTTTATTGGTATAATCCAAATATTCATCCATATAAAGAATATGAAGCAAGAAGAGATTGTTTAAGAGAATATGCAGAGAAAATAAATGTAAAAGCCATATTTGAAGATGAATATGGTTTAGATGAGTTTTGCAAAAATGTAGCTAATAATTTAAATTCAAGATGTGTAGATTATTGCTATCCTATACGTATGAAAAAAACATTTGAATATGCAAAAGAAAATGGATATGAAGCAGTAACTACAACTCTTTTATATAGTATTTATCAAAAACATGAATATATTAAAAAACTATGTGAGGATTTAAGCAAAGATTATGGAATTGAGTTTTTATATAGAGATTTTAGATATGGATTTTGGGAAGGACATGATAAAGCAAAAGAAGCGGGGCTATATATGCAAAAGTATTGTGGATGTGTGTTTTCAGAAGAGGATAGGTATTTAAAGAAAAAGAAAGATCCTTTAAGCTTGCCAGAAGGATTTGAGTGGAGGAAATTATGAAAGATGAAAATTTTGCAGGAAATTCTAAAACTGCAATTGATTTTTTAGGAAATAAATGGAACTATGAATGTATGGGATGTGCTATTTCAAACAAACAAATTACAATTCCAGGAGGAATTATTTATGAAGGGAAGTATACATTTTTAGGTGCTGACCCAGAAATTCCAATACCAGGTTTTTTAATAGTAAATGTTAAAAGACATATTAATTCATTTGCACAACTTAGTAAAGAAGAAAGATACGAAGTTGCAGATGTTATATTTTATGCAGAAAAAGCTTTGAAAGAATTAAATATTACCAATGAAGTAACATTAGTTCAAGAAGAACACTCTAAACATTTACACATTTGGATTTTCCCTAATTATGATTGGATGACTGAAAAATTTGGAAAAGGTATAAAATATTTAAGAGATATTTCAGAATTTGCTCAAAAAAATGCGAATGAGAGAAAAATAAAAGAGGTATTAGAAGTAATAGAGCAAGTAAAAGACTATTTTAAAGATTTAAGTATAAAAGGCAGTTTTAATAAATAAAAAAAAACTAGGAGAATATATATATGAAAATAGGATATTTAGGCCCTAAAGGGACATTTTCATTTCAAGTAGCAAAAAAATATTATAAATCAGCAGAATTGGTTGAGTTTAATACAATTTTGGAAGTAATTATAGGTTTAAAAAATGAAGAAATAGATGAAGCAGTAGTACCAATTGAAAACTCAATACAAGGAGGAGTCACAGAGACTATTGATGCTATTATTGAAAATGATGGGATTTTTGTAAATAAAGAAATTAAGATGAAAATAAATCAAAATTTATTGGCAAATAAAAAATACAAACTAAATGAAATTAAAGAATTATATTCACATCCACAGGCAATTGCACAATGTAGAAAATATATTGATCAAAATTTGAAAAATGCTAAAATTATTAAGGTTTCAAGTACTGCATTTGCTGCAAAAGAAATTACTCAAAAGGATTATTGTGCATGTATTGCAAATATTAGTTGCTTAGAAGAATATGGACTTCAATTATTAGGAAAAAATATTCAAGACAATGATTTTAATACTACTAAATTTTGGATTTTAAGTAAAAGAGAAATAAATAATGGTAATAAAATGTCTTTAATTTTTTCTACAAAACATAAACCAGGAGCATTATACCAAGTGTTAGGTGTTTTTAATAAAAATCAAATAAACCTAACTAAAATTGAATCAAGACCAGCAAAAACAAAATTAGGTGAGTATATTTTTTTAGTTGATTTAGATATCAATGAAAATATAAATAAGGTTATGCAAGAATTAAATAATGAATGTAATTATTTAAAAGTTCTAGGTAGATACGAAGAAATATAAAAAGGAGTGTGCACTAAATATGATTTCAAATAGAATGAAAAAATTAGTAAATAATAATTCAGTTATACGTCAAATGTTTGAAGAAGGAAAGAAACTCAAAGAAAAATATGGAGAAGAAAATGTTTATGATTTTAGTTTAGGAAATCCAAGTGTTCAGCCACCTGACAAAGTGAATTTGGCAATTAGAAAAAGTTTAGAGATAAATAGTATTCATAATTATATGAGCAATAGTGGATATGAAGATGTAAGGCAAAAAATAGCTGAATCATTAAATTTAAGGTTTAATACCAAATACAGTAATAAAAATATTATTATGAGTGTTGGAGCTGCTGGAGGAATTAATGTTACTTTAGAATCTATTTTAAATCCAGATGAAGAAGTTATTGTTTTTATTCCATATTTTATGGAGTATAAAAATTACATAGAAAACTATAATGGAAAAGTTGTGGAAG
The DNA here is from genome assembly GCA_003518755.1 of Clostridiales bacterium. Classification (GTDB taxonomy): domain Bacteria; phylum Bacillota; class Clostridia; order TANB77; family CAG-508; genus CAG-269. The sequence continues at coordinate 6,855 of DOYA01000033.1, forward strand.
TATTATGTAATGAAAACTTTGAACCTGATATGGAAGATTTTGAAAAAAAGATTACTTCTAATACAAAAGCTGTTATAGTAAATAGCCCTAATAACCCATCAGGAATAGTGTATTCTGAAAAGATAATAGGAGAACTTGCAAGAATATTAAAAATGAAAGAGAAAGAGTTCAATCATACAATATATCTAATTTCTGATGAGCCATATAGAGAAATAGTTTATGATAATATTAATGTACCATATTTAACACATTATTATAAAGACACAATTGTTATATATTGTTATAGTAAAAGCTTATCTTTACCAGGTGAACGAATTGGGTTTGTTGCAATACCTGATGAAGTAGAAGACAGTGAAGAATTAATACAAGCGTTGACAATTGCAACTAGAATATTAGGATTTGTAAATGCTCCATCTTTAATTCAAAAGGCTATAGCTGAATGTGTAAATATAACATGTGATATGTCAGAATATGAGAAAAATAGAGATATTCTATATAATGGATTAATAGATAATGGATATGAGTGCAAAAAGCCTCAAGGAACATTCTATTTATTTTTGAAATCACCAATACAAAATGAGAAAGAGTTTTGTAATATTGCAAAGAAATTTAATATTTTAATGGTACCAGGAAGTTCATTTGCAATGCCAGGTTATGTAAGATTAGCATTTTGTACAGAAACAAAAATAGTTGAAAAATCTATAGATAAATTTAAAGAATTAATGGATGAAATAAAGAAAAATGCAATTTAAGAGGAGAAGTTTAGATGTATAATATAGGGATTATTGGATTGGGTTTTTTAGGAGGATCTCTTGCAAAAAGCTTAAAATCAACAGATATAGTAAATAAAATAATAGCATATGATATAGATATTGATAGTTTGAAATTAGCTAAAAATGAAAATGTAATTACAGATTATTCTGACAAAATTGATGATAAATTTTATGAATGTGATATTGTATTTATCTGTACACCTGTAAAACACATTCCTATTATAGAACAAGAACTTGACAAGGTTGTTAATGAAAATTGCATTATAACAGATACAGGTAGTACAAAAAAGAGGATTATTGAACAATCCAAAAAATTACATAGAGAGTTTGTTGGAGGACATCCAATGGTAGGTTCAGAAAGATCAGGATATAAAACATCAAAAGAATTTCTTTTTGAAAATTCATATTATATTATTACCAAATCTCCAAAATCAACAGATAGAGCAATAAATATGTTAAAAGATTTGATTTTAGCAATAAAAGCAATTCCAATTATTATTGATGAAGATAAACATGATTATATTACAGCAACTATTAGTCATGTACCACATGTAATTGCATTTAGTTTGGTAAGTTTAGTAAAACAATTGGATGATAAAAATGAAACAATGAAAAA
>DOYA01000007.1 GCA_003518755.1 Clostridiales bacterium
ATATGTAAATCAATCCTATCTAATAATGGCCCACTAATTTGTCCCATATATTTGGAAATTGCTTGCTCTGAGCAATTACATTTATTGTCATCTGTTCCATAATACCCACATGGACATGGATTCATACTAGCAATAAGCACAAAATTTGAAGGATATGTTAAAGTTGAAGTTACTCTGCTAATGGTTACTTGCCTATCTTCTAAAGGGCCTCTTAAAACTTCTAAAGTACTCTTTTTAAATTCTGGTATTTCATCTAAAAACAATACTCCGAAATGTGCTAAGCTTATCTCCCCTGGCTTTGGTATCCTACCTCCACCTATTATAGACACAGGTGAACTTGTGTGATGTGGTCTCCTAAATGGTCTAGTTGTAATTAACCCAGTATTGTTATCTAGCTCTCCTGCAATACTATGAATTTTTGTTATCTCAAGAGCTTCATTAAAAGTTAAATCAGGTAAAATAGTGGTTAATCTTTCAGAAAGCATAGTCTTTCCAGAACCTGGGCTTCCGAATCAAAAGACAATTGTGTGAACCACTTGCTGCAATTTCTAATGCTCTTTTAGCAGTTTCTTGTCCTTTAACCTCAGAGAAATCTAAATTATTTGAATTATTATTATTCAAAACAAATTTATTATTTCCAATAATTGTTTGAATTTCGTAATCTCCTCTTAAATATTCTATTACTTCATTTAAATCTTCTACTGGAATTATTTCTAATCCATGTATGATCTCAGCTTCTTTACAATTTGCTTTAGGAATTATTACTCTTTTTATTCCCAAATTTACAGCTTCAATACACATTGGCAAAACTCCATTAATTTTATTTATTGTACCATCTAATGATAGTTCTCCTAAAAAACAAGTATTTTTCAAATTTTCTGCATCTTTGATTTCTTCTATTGCATATAGTATTCCAACAGCAATAGGCAAATCAAAAAAAGTACCTTCCTTTTTCTTATCTGCAGGTGCTAAATTCACCAATATTTTTCTACTTGGAAATTCAACGCCACAATTCTTTATTGCCGCTCTTACTCGTTCTTTGGCTTCTTTAACTCTCATATCTGGTAAGCCAACAATATCAAAGCTTGGAAGTCCTCCAGTTACATCTGATTGAATTTCTACTAAATAACCATTTAATCCTTCTAATGACATGGTTTTTACTTTTGATAGCATTTTTCCTCCTTTATTTTCTTATTTTTTATTGATTTTTATCTTAAGTTACTATAAAATAATATATATATTTAATGACTTGAGAAAGGAATATTATTTTAAATGAAAAATAATAAAAATACACATAAGATTAAAAATAAAACTAATAAAAACATAAAAAAACAAAAAATATCTATTCAAAAAAAATCACTAAATACTGAAAATATTATTCCAACAAAAAATCTGAAAATTATTTTATTAATAGTGTTTTTTATACTATTTATGCTTATATGTAGATTATTCTATTTACAAATAATTGATGGCCCATATTTATCTTCTTTAGCATCAAAAACACATACAACTTCAGAAACAATAAATAGCAAAAGAGGTAATATTTATGATTCAACAGGAGCTTCACTTGCAATTTCAGAAGCAGTTGATACAGTTTCTATAAATCCTGCTAAAATTAAAGCAAAAAAAGATGCTGATACTCCTGCTTTAAAAGAAAAAGTAGCAAAGGCTTTATCAGATATTTTTGAACTAGATTATAATGATACATTGGCTAAAGTAAATTCTTCTGCTTCTTCAGTTAATATAGTAAAAAAAGTTGAAGAAGATAAAATTGATAAACTTAAATCATGGATGAAAGAAAATAATGTTAATATTGGAATTAACATAGATGAAGATAGTAAACGATATTACCCATATGGAAATCTTGCTTCACAAGTAATTGGTTCTTGTGGTACTGACAGCCAAGGTCAATCAGGAATAGAGTATTCTTATGATTCTATATTAAGAGGTGTATCAGGTAATTTAATAACTTCAATAGGTGCATCAAAAACTGAAATACCTAATTCTGAGCAGTCTTTTATTCCTGCAGAAAATGGTTATAACTTAACACTTACACTAGATATACATATTCAAAGATTAGTAGAAAAATATCTACAAGAAGCTGTTGAAGAACACTCTTGCTCAAATGGTGGAAATGCAATCGTTATGAACCCCCAAACTGGTGAAATTTTAGCAATGGCGTCTTATCCTACTTATGACTTAAATTCGCCAAGAACTCCCACTTCTTTTTATGCAGACAATTGGGACTCTTTATCAAGTAAAGAACAATATGATAGAATATTTCAAATGTGGAAAGTTCGCTCTGTATCAGAAACATATGAACCAGGCTCTGTATTTAAATTAATTACTGCTGCAGTTGCTCTTGAAGAAAACAAAGCTACTACAGATAAGCCAGGTGACTTTAGGTGTGATGGTGCAGAAACAATATATGATGCAACTATTAGATGTTGGTATAATCAAGCTCCTTATTTTTCATCACATGGATATGAGTCTTTAAGAGAAGCTTTAATGGATTCTTGCAACCCTTCGTTTATGCAACTTTCTAAGCGTATAGGTGCAGAAACATTATATAAATATTATGATGCATTTGGATTATTTGATAAAACAGGTGTTGGCCTATCAGGGGAAGAATCAGGTATATTTTTTGATTTAAATAAAGTAGGCCCTGTAGAACTTGCAACTATGTCATTTGGTCAAAGGTTTAAAATTACACCTCTACAAATGTGTAATGCTATTTGCGCAATTGCAAATAATGGTAACCTACTTCAGCCTAAAATTGTTAAATCTATGACAAATACTGATACTGGTGAAGTAACTAATTTTGATACTAAAATTGTCAGAAAAGTTTTATCATCAGAAACAGCTGAAAAAATGAAATCAATGATGGAATCTGTAGTAACAGGTGGTACTGGTAAAAGAGCACAAGTTGAAGGTTATACAATTGGCGGAAAGTCTGGAACATCAGAGCCTATCGCTTCTGATAAAAAAGCTGGATATACGACTTCATTTGCAGCTATTTCTCCTATAGAAAACACTCAAGTTGTAGTACTTGTAACTTTATATAATCCTACAGGTAATAGTCATCAAGGTGGTCAAACTGCTGCTCCAGTTGTTGCTAAAATACTAAAAGAAACTCTTCCTTATTTAGGAATTGAACCAAATAATTAAGATTAAGATGGCAATACAATATTGCCATCTATTTGTTCTTAATAACATTTAATTATATTTTATATCAATTAATATATTCAATCTGGTTTATTTCAAATTTTCTCTCCTTTCCAAATTATTATTCTAAAATTGATATATTAACCTATTTAATATAATAGGTATATTTATAGTTTTAATTTAAAAATCTTTTGTAGTTGTGTTAAATCTAGTTTAATTCTTTTTAATTATCTACCTCCTTAATACTTTTGATTCTTAGTTTTGTTATTATAATAGATTAACAAATTGTAAGAATAAAAATTAATGAAAAAAGTTATAACTTTTGAAAAAAGTAATATTTTATGTATGCATCCATAAAACTATTACAAAAAAAATTAATTAATTTATACTAAAAGTATAAAACGATATACATAATTTGTCAACAATATTTTTAGAATTTTTAAATTTTTTCATCGACTTTTTTCGACAAAAAAACTTATCTATTGATAAATCAACAGATAAGGTCATCCATATTGTATAAACCATTAGGCTTATTTACTATATATTGTGCTGCTTTAATTGCACCTTCTGCAAAAACCTGTCTTGAATATGATGTATGTTTTAATTCAAATGTTTCTGATTCTCCTATAAACATAACTGTATGTTCTCCAACTATGTTTCCACCACGAATTGAAGTAATTCCGATTTCTTTTTTATCTCTTTTTTCATGTTTATCGTGTCTATTATATTCATATTTATAATCTCCACCAAGTGCCTCATTAATTGTATTTGCAAGCATTTGTGCTGTTCCACTTGGTGCATCTATTTTTCTATTATGATGTGTTTCTATTATTTCTATATCTGTGTCTTTAAACTTTGGTGCTATTTGTTTTACTAAATGTTGAAACATGTTAATTGAAAATGACATATTTGATGATTTAAAAATAGGTATATAATTTGAATATTCTGCTATTTTCTTTTCTTCCTCTCCTGTAAAACCTGTAGTTGCTATAACAATCGGAACTTGGTTTTGTTTTGCATATTCTAAAACTCCAAATGTTGCTACAGGAACTGAAAAATCTATTATAACACTTGGTTTTTCTGGTATTTGATTTAAATCTGTATATACAGGATATGTAAGCATTCCTGTATCTACTTTATCTGTACCACATTTAAGTATAATATTTGGATCTTTATCTACTAAATCTGCAACAACACTTCCCATTTTTCCATTGCATCCATTGACCATAACTTCTAACATATTTTACTTCATTCCTTTCCATTTATTACTATTTATTTTTAAATTAGATTTATAAAATAGCAACAGCGGCATTGTATATCTTTTTTCGTGCTTTAGTCGAGAAAAAAGCATATACAATGCACAGCAATGTTGCGGATTAAAAAAAATAAATTTATGTTTCTATTAGTTTTGATATTGCTCCATAAAGTTTTTTAATTTTCAACTCTTTTCCAATAAATGCTTCAGCAACTGCAAAATATTTATCAACTAATGTAATTATGTAGGTTTCTTTATATTTTGGAAATGCTGGAGTTACTGGCCACATATGATTTTTTATAATATCTTGTTCTTTAGGATTTAATTTTGTAATTGACATAGCCTGTTTTAAAGCTTCTTTTGGATGAGTAAATGCATGTAATCCCTCTCTGCCATTCTCTCTTTTTCTCCAATCATATAAAAACAAATCATGTAATAAACCTGCTCTTGCTGCTGAAATATAATCTAAATTATGTTTTTTACATATTAAATATGTATTATATGAAACAAATAAACAATGGTCAAAACAGCTCGTGTTATGGTGTTGTCTAAATTGTTTCATTTTTATAACTTTTTCTTGTTTTAATAATTCTGAAATTATTTCAATATATTCTTTGTCTTGAAGTATTTCTTCTGTATCTGTAATCACTTTGTTCTCCTTTTTGTATTTAATTTTAGCATATAACTTCTATTATTTGTACTGAGGTAAGAGGTAGGAGGTCAGAAATCGAAGATAGAAGTTATATCCTACTTCTGACCTCCAACTTCCAACCTCTAATCTCTTTACTCATATATAATGCACCTATTTATCAATTAACTTCACACCAACTATTATAACATATTAATCAATTATTTCAAGTTGTTTATCTCAATTTCAAGTTTTTTCCTATTTTCCTCACTTAGTTTTATTAGAGGTAATCTTGGTTCTCCAAAATTATATCCTAAAATATTTAGAGCTTCTTTAACAGGAATTGGATTCACTTCAGAAAATAGAGCATTAATTAGAGGTATTGCATCTATTTGCATTTTTCCTGCAATTTCTGTTTCTTTTTTAAAGAAATTATAACACATATCATGTGTATATTTTGGTCTAACATTTGAAAGAACTGAAATCACACCAATTCCACCTAATGACAAAATAGGAATTATTTGATCATCATTTCCTGAATAAATATTTAAATTATCTCTACATAAATTAGCTATTTTAGCTACTTGTGATAAATCTCCACTTGCTTCTTTAATAGCAACAATGTTTTCTATTTTAGATAATTCTAATGCTGTTTCTGGTTTAATGTTTACTCCAGTTCTACCTGGTACATTATATAGAACAATTGGTAATGTTGTATTTTTAGCAACTTCTGTATAATGCATTATTAACCCTTGTTGAGTTGTTTTATTATAATATGGTGTAACAACTAAAACACCATCAACTCCTAATTGTTCAACTTTTTTGTTCATCTCTATAACAGCTTTTGTATTGTTTGAACCTGTTCCTGCAATTATTGGAACTCTTCCATTTGATACTTTAACTGCACATTCTATTGTTTGTAATCTTTCTTGTTCTGTCATAGTTGCAGCTTCTCCTGTTGTTCCACAAACTATAATGCTATCTACTTCATTTTGAATCTGATCTTCTACAAGTTTTGCAAATTCATCTAAATTTACACCTTGTTCATTAAAAGGTGTTGCAATTGCTGTTCCACAGCCTTTAAATATTATTTTTTTCATAGAGTTTTACGCTCCTTTTTATTAATTTATTAATACTAATTATATTTATAAAAAGTATTAAAAATGAATGAATTCTCATTCGTTTTTAATATATCATATGTATGTTGAATTTTCAAGCATTATTGCAATTATTTAGGGTAATTTTATAAAACATTACATAATTATGTTAAGTTGTAATATTTTATGAAATTACCCTGGCAATTATTATAGATAAACTTCAATAGTATAGATTCTAAATTATATCGAATGCGACTGGAATATATAATTACAAAATCAATAAAGTTTATGGAATAATGTTCGCGTCGAGCGAAGCGAGGACTAAGTGAAAAAGGTTCCATGAACTTTATTAGATTTTGTTTATATATGAAGGGAGCCGAGATATCATTTAGAATCTATACTATTGAAGTTTACTCAAACTGTGTATAGCTACACACTCAAATTTATCCCTCTTGCAACAATACTTGCCATATTTTTTATAAGTTCATCTATTTCTTTTGGAGTAACT
>DOYA01000084.1 GCA_003518755.1 Clostridiales bacterium
TGATTTGGATATGTATAATCATTTAAATTAATAAATTCTTTTCGTGGCATTACTTTGTTTTCATCTATTTCTCCACAATGTGAAATAATCCCATCTCTTACAGCATATGTTAAATTCATATTCTGTTTATTTCCTTTTGGATCTTCTAAAAGCTCTATTTTATCTACCATATTTAAGCCATTTTTTTCATGCCAAAATGCTTCTCCTATATCTCTTTTTGAAATGCTTGATAAAACTCTTTCTCCCTGATGTCCGAAAGGACTATGCCCTATATCATGAGCAGTTGCAATTGCCTTGGTAAGTTCTGTATTCAATCCTAAAGTTTTAGCTATTGTATAACTTATTGATTCTACATGAACTACATGTTCTGCTCTAGTACATATATGGTCATTTTTTGGTGAGAAAAAAACTTGAGTTTTATTTTTCATTCTTCTATATGCTGTAGAATGTATAACTCTTGTATAATCTCTTTCAAATTCTGAACGAAGATCTTTTTCCCTTTTGTATAGTGGCTTTTCTCTTTTTATATAGTTTGTCCACAATGGATTAGATGTATTTGTCGATTGAGTTGTAAATAGCATGTTTTCCTCCTATATTCTTTTTCATTTATTAAACTCCGAATTTTTTCATTTTTGTTTGTTAAAAAATTATTATAATTTTCTGCATATCAACCATTATTATCACAGTTTCCTTTGATTAAGATTGTTTTAATCTTAACAAATTTCAAATTAATTATTACTTCAAAAGTTTTTCTAAAGCATTAGCATTAAGTATTGTATTTGATATAAATTCACCTTTATAGAAATTTGCCCAGTTATTAAAAATACAAGGTGCATTTTTTGCTTTTTCTAATGAGTCAATTTTTACAAAATTTAATTTTATATTTTTTTCTTTTGCATAATCTGAAAGTTCTTTTACTTCATATTCTACATAAGGACATTCATTACTATAATATATTGTAAAATCCTGATTATCAATTTTCATAGCTCTAACATTTTCATTAAATTTTGGTGTATCAGTATTTTCAAATTGTAATGCTAATAATTCATAATCTCCAACACTATCTACTACTTTGAATCCGAAATGTTCAAAAAATTTCTTTTCTCCTAAAAATGGCTTTTTCTTTTTAGAAACTAATGTACAAATTCCGCTTCTTCCTTTTTCTTTTGAATCTTTAATTGCATATTCTAATAGCTCTTTTCCAATTCCTTTACCTTTAAAACTTCCTGCTACCCATAAGCAATAAATATATTCATAGTTTTTTCCGCTAATTGGTACCCATGCTGTTTCTAATGGCTCATATTCAATAAATATTTTTCCTCTAGCATTTAGTTTTCTAAAAACATGTCCATCTTTTAATTTTTCTTTTATCCATTCTTTTTTACAATCTACACCATCTTGATGTTTTGGATCTCCTATTGCACAACAGATGTGCTCATTTTCAATATTTTCTATATTCAAATTGATATATTCGTTCATTTTTATCCTCCTACAAATTTAATTTAATTTTCCATAATACATGTCGCTAAACATTCCACCTTTATCAATTAGCTCATCAAATTTTCCTTCTTCTTCAATGTGTCCTTTATTTAAAACTATTATTCTATCACAGTTTTTTAATGTAGTTAATCTATGTGCAATAGCAATTATAGTAGTATTATTCTCATCTTTCATTTTTTCTATTTCTTCTTGTATATGTTTTTCAGAGGTATTGTCTAATGCAGAAGTAGCTTCATCTAATATTAATATTTTTGGTTTTCTTAAAAAAATTCTAGCAATTGCTATTCTTTGTCTTTGCCCTCCAGATAAATTGTTTCCACCCTCTGAAACAACAGTATCAAATTTTTCTGGCAAGCTATTTATATAGTCAAATATATATGCTCTTTTTGATGCTTCTTCCACCTCTTCTTTCGAAACTTCTCTATCTACACCATAAGTTATATTTTCATAAATTGTTCCTGCAATTAAAAATGGACTTTGTGGAACTAGTGCAATCATTTTAGAAATGTCTTTTCTTGTCAAATTATTTAAATTAATATTATCTATAATTATTGTTCCATTTGCTTTTTCTAATTTACATATTGATTTAATTAATGATGATTTACCACATCCAGAAGGACCAGCAATACCTAAATATGTTCCTTTTTCTATATTAATATTGAAGTTATCAAGAATAATTTTGTCTTCACTTTCAGGATAATAGAAAGTAATATTCTCCATATTTATCATCTCATCAGTAATTTTATTTTCTGATTTAGTATTTATAGGCAAATATGAAAAATCATTTTTTATTTCTGTCATTTTAAAGAAATCTGTAGCAAGCACAGTACATTCTGAAACCTCATCAAATATTCTATGTAATTCTTCTAATGGTTTTAATAATTGATTAAAACATAAATATGCAGTTAAAACACTACCAACTGAAATTATATCTTTTGTTGCTAAATAAGTTGATATTCCAATAACTAAAACTGTAAATACAGCTTGATTTATAAATTTTAAACAATCATATAAGGCCATTGCTTTATGATGTTTCATTTCCTTCGCTCTTAAAAATTCTGATTTATTATCAAATCTATTTGTTTCAAATTCTAAGCTATCACATATTCTAATTACTTCAATACCATTTATTAATTCAACAATAGTTCCATCCATTTCTGATTTGCTATTTAATAATTCTACTCTAATTCCTTTTTGACTTTTAATTTGTTTTAAAACTATAAAAACTCCTATTGGTATTACCAACATCATAGGTAAAGCTAAAGCTATTGGAAGTGTTATAAATATAGTTATAATTGCAGCTATACTATTAAATATTGCAGGTGCAAAATCCATAAATAATAATTTTTCTAGCTTTATTGTACCATCAAGACATCTATTTAATCTGCCATGAATATTTCCAGTCATATTTTTTCTAAAATATGATAATGGTGCCATTAAAAGAGATTTTATAACCATTCCTCTTGCTTTTTTCTCTGTTCTTGTTGCTGTATCTTCGACTAAAACTCTTCTTACAATTTTGATTATTTCATTAACAACATTTACTATAAGTATGAAAATAAGGAAAGGTATCACCTTTTCAAAAGAAATCAAATCTTTTGATAAAATGTCATCTGTCAGCCATCCTATTGCTTTTGGAGTCATCTGTGCTAGTACTGCTGAAATAATCATTATCATAATAATTATTATAAATCTTATTTTTTGTTTTTTATCTAACAATTTATATATTTTTTTTAATACATTTGATAAATTATTTTTCTTCATTTTTTCCCCTTTTTTATTAAGATAATCTTTAAAAATCTATTTTTCAATTATATATTC
>DOYA01000183.1 GCA_003518755.1 Clostridiales bacterium
TACAATTACAATTGCAGTTAATATAGCTATTAAATTTGTATATCTTCCAGTTTTTAGTCCTATTGCTTTTGAATAGTCTTCATCAAATGTAACTGCAAAGAGCTTTCTATAATAAACTACAAATAGAATTAATACAATAATACTTACTACAATACTCAAAATAACATCACTTATACTCATTGCTAAAATACTTCCAAACATAAAATTACATATATCAGTATTTAAACCTGAAGTTACAGATGTTACAGCAACACCTATTGCCAATGCACTTGAAGATATAATTGCAATTGCACTGTCACTTTTAATTTTATGATTGTTTCCAACTTTTAATAATAAAATTGCAACAAAAATAACTACTGGTATTGCAATTGGCAATGTTGCTGTAGCCCCAAGTCCTACAGCAACAGTTGTTATTCCAAATCCAACATGTGAAAGTCCATCTCCAATATTTGAATATCTTTTTAAGACCAAACTTACTCCAAGTAATGCAGCACATAAACTTACTAGACTTCCAACAATTATTGCTCTATTTACAAATGAAAGTTTAAACATTTCTCCGATTGTTTCGAACATCTTAAGCCTCCTTTTTCTTATAATCCTGTGAATCTATATCTTTTATAATTTTACCATTTTCCATTTCTATAATTCTAGAACAATATTTTATGCATCTTTCTACATCATGTGATACCATAACTATTGTGATTCCTTTATTTCTATATAAGTCATTTAATATATCATATATTCCACTTACAACTTTTGAATCTAAGCTATTTACTGGCTCATCAAGAATAATAATTTTATCAGTAGAACATAATGCTCTTGCAATTAGCACTCTTTGTCTTTGCCCACCAGAAATCTCATCAAAACACTTTTTTCTCATATCATAAAGATTTAGCTTTTTCATAACATCTTCTGCTTTTTTTCTATCATCTTTTGTATAAAAAATCTTAAATACATTGTTAGGAATTGTTCCACTTAATACTATTTCTTCAATTGTTGCAGGAAAGTTATTTTGAATTTCTGTTAATTGAGGTAAATATCCTATCCTATCATTTACTGTTATTTTTCCTTTTTGAATCTTATTTAATCCCAAAATACATTTAATGAGAGAACTCTTTCCTGAGCCATTTTCACCAATAATTGCAACAAATTCTCCTTCATTAATTTCCATATTTATATTTGTAAGTGTTTCATTAGAATTTGTATAGCCAAATGACATGTTTTCGATTTTTATAATACTCATAGATGTTTCCTTTCCATAATTTTAATAGTGAAAATAAATATATAAATTTCATGCGTTCCTCGGCTCAATACGGTCTCTAGAGAGAGTACATTTGAATAAACCGAGCCTCTCACTGCTCTTGCTACGCAAGCCAGCGCTTCCTCAGTTTATTAAAATTAACTCTCTCTGACACGACCTCCAATCACATTCGTCACTTATTCAATTTATATATTTATTTTCTTATTCAAGTTACTTTAATGTTTCTCACGTCTTACTTCTCATCTCTCAATTGTAATTACTGCAATGCTTCTTTTAGCACTTGCAAATTTCTTTCCATTAAACTAACATAAGTTTCTCCATTTTTGAAATCATCTTTGCTTATATTGTGTAAAGTTTGAATTTGCATTGCTTTTGCACCAGTTTCATTTGCAATTGATTTAGCAGTTTTCCCTGTACTTAGTTCTATATATAAAACTACTGGAATATTTTCTTCTTTTACTTTGTTTATTAGATATGTTATAGTTTTTATACTAGGCTCTGCTTCAGTTGAACATCCATTAAAAGCTGCAGAAGCGGTTAAACCAAATTCACTTAAAAAATATTGCATTGGCATTTTGTCACCGAAAACTAGCCTGTCTCTTTTTTTATTATCTACTATTTCCTGAATTCTTGTTCTCAAATCATCTATTTGAGCAATATAGTTTTCAGCATTTTTTTCATATATATCTTTATTTTCATTATCTAAATTGCTGAATTGCTCACTTAAGTATTCTACCATTTTTATAGAATTTGATGGAGATGTCCAAATATGTTCATCAAAAGCTACGTGTTCATGTATTTCTTCATGAGCTTCATCGAGTTTATCTTCATCATTATGATATTGTTCTTCTTCAGCTCCATCTACTTCTTGTTCATCAATTGTTTCTATGCATTCTGTAACTTGAATCATTTTAGTCTTATCTTTATTTATTATATCAGTTTCAAAAACCTTTTCTACCCATTGCTCCATTTCTCCACCAATATATATAAATATATCTGCATTTTTAATCTTAATTAAATCACCTGCACTTGGTTCATACGAGTGTGAATCAACTCCTGGTCCTAGTAGCAATGTAACCTCTGCTTTATCTCCTACTATTTGCCTTGTAAAATCATATGTTGAAAATGTAGTTGTTACAATACTTAATTTATCAGTCTTATTATTAGCTTTTGGTTTGACAAAAATTACCATTAAAATACCTATAATAAGTATAATTATCAAAGCTATTATTATTATTTTTTTATTTTTAGTCAATTTAAAACTATCTCCTTTCAAAAGTATGAGGTTGGAAGTTGGAGGTCAGAGGTCGGATTTGCACTCCGCACATATTCCTGCTATTGTAGCCATAGAGTCTATTTCAAAATCATGTTCTTTTGCTATATGCATTTTTAATTGATTAATTTCATCACAATGTAAATGTATTAATTTACCACATTTTTTACATTGTAAATGATAATGATTATTACATTCTTCAGATATATATTGATAATATTTTGTATGTTCTCTAAGTTCAACTCTAACCTTTCCTTGTTTTTCTAATGAATTTAAAAATCTATAAATTGTTGTAAGACCAACACTAATATTTTTATTTTTTAAATGTTTTTCTATCTCATCTGCTTTAACAAACTTTTTTGAGTTTCTTATCATATAATCAAGTAATTCTTTTCTTTGTTCTGTTTTATATTTTTGTTTAACCATATCTTTTCTCCAATTTGAAAATCATTTTCAAATTATTTTACTACGAATATTTGCTTTTGTCAAGAAATCATTTAAAAATTTAGAAAGCCTAAATATATTGTTTTTTGCTCACTTGGTGTCGAAATCTTTATGT
>DOYA01000061.1 GCA_003518755.1 Clostridiales bacterium
AAACAATTAAAGAAATATATGAGAGCGATTTTAATAAACCAATTCTTGGAATTTGTTTAGGTCATCAATTAATGGGATTAGCTACAGGAGCAAAAACATATAAATTAAAATATGGCCATAGAGGACCAAATCACCCAGTTAAAAATATAGAGAAAGATAGAATATTTATAACTTCACAAAATCATGGGTATGCAATAGATGAAAAAACAGTAAATCCTGAAATTGCTGTAGTATCTGATATAAATATGAATGATGGAACAGTTGAAGGTTTAAAATACATAAAAAAAGATATTTATACAGTACAATTCCACCCAGAAGCATGCCCAGGACCAGAGGATAATAACTATATATTTGATGAGTTTTTAGAAAGGATAAATAATTATGCCAAGAAATAATGATATAAAAAAAGTATTAGTAATAGGTTCAGGGCCTATTGTAATAGGTCAAGCTGCAGAGTTTGATTATGCAGGAACTCAAGCATGTAGAGAGCTTAAAAAAGAAGGAATAGAGGTTGTTTTAATAAACTCAAATCCTGCTACAATTATGACAGATAAAGAAATGGCTGATAAAATATATATTGAGCCAATTACAGTAAAGACTGTAGAGAAAGTTATTAAAAAAGAAAAGCCAGATAGTATTTTACCAAATTTAGGTGGACAAACAGGGCTAAATATTGCGATGGAGCTATATGAATCAGGTTTTCTAGATGAGCATAATGTAAAACTTCTTGCAACATCACCAGAAGGAATAAAAAATGCTGAAGATAGACAAGCATTTAAAGATATGATGGAATCTATTAATGAGCCATGTATTGCAAGTAAAGTAGTAACAGATGTAGAAGATGCAGTAGAATTTGCAAAACAAATAGGACTTCCAGTAATAGTAAGACCAGCTTATACATTAGGAGGAACTGGTGGAGGAATAGCAAATACTGAAGAAGAACTAAGAGAAATTGCATCATCTGGACTTTATTTATCAAGAGTACATCAAGTTTTAATAGAAAAATGCATAGCTGGTTGGAAAGAAATAGAATATGAAGTTATGCGTGATTCAAAAGGAAATTGTATAACAATATGTAATATGGAAAATATTGACCCTGTTGGAGTTCATACAGGAGACAGTATAGTTGTTGCACCTTCTCAAACTTTAGCAGATAAAGAATATCAAATGCTTCGTACATCAGCAATAAAAATTATTTCAGCATTAAAAATAGAAGGTGGATGTAATGTTCAATTTGCATTAAATCCAAACAGTTTTGAATATGCAGTTATAGAGGTAAACCCTAGAGTTAGTAGATCATCTGCTTTAGCTTCAAAAGCAACAGGTTACCCAATAGCAAAGGTATCAGCCAAAATTGCAATAGGGTATACTTTAGATGAAATAAAAAATGAAGTTACAGGTAAAACTTATGCATGCTTTGAACCAGTACTTGATTATGTAATTGTAAAAATTCCAAAATGGCCATTTAATAAATTTAAAACAGCTTCTCGTGATTTAGGAACACAAATGAAGGCAACTGGTGAAGTAATGGCAATTGCACCTTCATTAGAACAAGCTTTAATGAAAGCAATTAGGTCTTTAGAAGAAAACTTAGATTCATTACAAATGGATAAATTAACAGAATATTCTACAGAAAAAATATTAGAACAATTGAAATCTGTTGATAATGAAAGAATTTGGTGTATAGCAGAAAGCTTAAGGCGTGGAATTACAATAGATGAAATTCACAATATTACAAAAATCGACAAATTTTTCATAAGTAAATTTGATAGATTAGTTAGAATGGAAGAGGAGCTTGTAAATAATGAATTAACTACAGAACTTCTATTAAAAGCTAAAAAAATGGGATATACAGATAAAGTTATTGCAAAGTTAACTAGTCTAAAAGAAGAAGATATAAAAAATCAAAGGCTTCAAAATAATATTGTTGCAAACTACAAATTAGTTGATACATGTAGTGCTGAATTTGAAGCTAAAACTCCATATTATTATTCATCTTATGATGAAGAAAATGAATCAATAGATTCTGGAAACTCTAAAAAGATAGTAG
Source organism: Clostridiales bacterium (assembly GCA_003518755.1). Taxonomy (GTDB): domain Bacteria; phylum Bacillota; class Clostridia; order TANB77; family CAG-508; genus CAG-269. The sequence continues at coordinate 2,051 of DOYA01000061.1, forward strand.
TTTTAGGTTCTGGGCCAATTAGAATTGGGCAAGGTATAGAATTTGACTATTGTAGTGTTCATAGTGTTTTAGCATTAAGAAAATTAGGATATGAAACAATCATTGTAAATAATAACCCTGAAACTGTAAGTACAGATTTTGATATAGCAGATAAACTATATTTTGAGCCTTTAACACCAGAAGATGTTGAAAATATTATAAATGTTGAAAAACCAATGGGAGCAATAGTTCAATTTGGAGGACAAACAGCAATTAAATTAACAAAAGCTTTATCAGACATGGGAGTTAAAATACTTGGAACAGACCAAGTTGATATGGATAGAGCAGAGGATAGAGAATTATTTGATGAAGCTCTAGAAAATTGCAAGATTCTACGTCCAAAAGGTGGTACTGTATTTACAGCAGAAGAAGCAAAAGAAATAGCAAATAAATTAAAATATCCTGTTTTAGTAAGGCCTTCTTATGTACTTGGTGGGCAAGGAATGGCAATAGCTTATGATGACAATGATGTTGATAGATTAATATCAGACATTAATGAAGTTACACAAGAGCATCCTATTTTAGTGGACAAATATATGATGGGAAAAGAAATGGAAGTAGATGCCATTTCAGATGGAAAAGATGTACTTATTCCAGGAGTTATGGAACTCCTAGAAAGAGCTGGAATTCATTCTGGAGATAGTATATCGGTATACCCTACAAGTGTAGTTGAACAAAAATACATAGATACAATTATTGATTATACAAAAAGAATTGCAAAAGAACTTCATATAATTGGATTGTTTAATATTCAATTTATTATTTGTGAAGGAGAAGTTTACATTATAGAGGTAAACCCAAGAGCAAGTAGAACAATTCCATATATAAGTAAAGTGACAGGGCTTCCTGTAATAGATGTTGCAACTAGAGTTATTTTAGGAGAAAAACTAAAAGATATGGATTATGGAACTGGAATATACAAAAAATCAAAATATGTAGCAGTTAAAATGCCAATATTCTCATTCCAAAAATTAAAAAATGCAGACACATCTTTAGGACCTGAAATGAAGTCAACAGGAGAAGTTTTAGGAGTTTCTAAACACTTTAGTGAGGCAATATTAAAAGCATTTATTGCAAGTGGAATAAATGTTGTTGAAAGAGGAAAAATTTTAGTTACTGTAAATGATAAAGATAAACCTGAAATATTACCAATCATAAAAAAATTAGTAAAACAAGGATATTCAATATATGCAACCTCTGGGACTGCAGTTTATCTTAAAGAACATGGGGTTGAAAATGTAGAAGCAGTTCCTAAAATTTGGGAAGGCACAGATAGTATTCCAGATTTAATTCATTCAGGACAATTAAGCTTTATAATAAATACTCCAACTAAAGGAAAAGAAGCAAATCGTGATGGATTTAAAATAAGAAGATTAGCAGCAGAAAGCAAAGTTCCATGTTTTACAGCAATAGATACAGTAGTTGGTTTTTATGATGCAATCGCAAAAGGATTGAAGGAAGAAGACTTAGAGCTTGTAAATATTGGAGAGATATGATATAATAATGGTATTGTTGAATCGGACACAGACTGAGTAAAAGAGTATGTCTCCCAATAATATATGAAACAACAACAGGAGGAAAAGAAATGAGCCAAAAAATTGTAATGTGGCAAAAAACATTTTATGAGTTAAAAAGGCAATTAATGACCATGTATAATGGAGGATTTTCTTGGTCACAATTAGAAGATAAAACAAAGGAAAAAATTTTAAATAGAATCAATACTACACTTGGTAGAAGATTTACAATAAAACAGATAGATTATATATGGAGGGATATAGAGCTTCATGAAACCAAACATATTGTTATTGTAGATAAAGAGCCAGAAAAAAGAGATTACGGAAGTGGAAGAGAATTGTGAAAATAATCAAAAAAACAGAAATCCAAGAATTAGCAAATATTTTAAAAAATGATGGTGTAATTGCAGTGCCTACAGATACTGTATATGGTTTATGTGCTCGCATGAATTCGAAAAAAGCTAGAGAAAATTTGATAGAAATAAAAAACAGACCTAAAAATAAAGCTTTTCCAATAATGTGCAATAGTATAGAGCAAATAAAAAGTATTGCAAAAGTAGATGAAAGAATAGAAAAAATCATAAATTCCTTTATGCCTGGACCAATAACGTTAGTTTTATTAAAAGGTGAGAAAACACCAAACTATATTAATGAAGGCTCTAATGAGATTGGAATTAGAATGGCAACATCAAAACCTTTAGAAGAATTAATAGAAAAAGTTGGAAGCCCTGTATTTATGACGAGTGCAAACATAAGCGGAGAGCCAGTTTGCAAAAGTATTGAAGAAATACAAGAAAAATTTCATAGTATTGATGGAATTTTAGAGGGAGAAGTAGCATATGGACAAGCAAGTACAATAGTAGACTGCACATCTGATGAAATAAAGATAATAAGAGAAGGACCAATTTTGCTGGAGGAGATTTTGAGAGTTATTAAAAAATAACATTGTAGGGGCGATTTAAATCGCCCACAATGAAGTTGAAAATCCAACTTCCAATCTCCAACCTCCAACTTCAAAAATTTAAAATAAATTAATTAGCCATATAATTGAATAAATAAAGAAAGATAAAAGGGGAAAAATATGAAAAAAATAATAAAAATATCAATAATAGTTCTAATAATTCTTATGTTAGCAATAGGTGGAGTTTTTGCATATTTATATTTTGCTACAGATACATTTAGGACAGATAAGCAGATGTTTTTAAAGTATGCTTTAGAAAGCAAAGATTTTATTTATAATCAATTAAAAGATGAAGATTTAGATGCTTATAAAACGAAATTGAAAAACACACCTTATGAAAACAATGGTAAAATTTCAATTAGCTATGATACTGAAAATTCAAACAAAACAGATGAAATGAAACATATAGAAAATAGTAACATTTCAATTAGTGGAAAAGTAGATAAAGCAAATAGAATAAATTTGCAAAATATAAAAGTTAATTATCCACAATTAAAAAGTATAGATATAGATTTATTAGCACAAGATGATATATATGGATTTAAAATTAATAACATATTGAAAAGTTATATAGTTATAGAAAATAACAATCTTCAAGAATGGGCAAAAGAACTAGGACTTAATGAGGAATTGATAAATCTAATACCAAATAAAATTGATTCTAATTTTATTGATTCTATAATTTCAGAAGATGAAGTGAATCAATTAGTTGAAAAATATAGTAAATTAGTTATTAATAGTTTAAATGATGATATGTTTTCTAAAACAAATCAGGATAATAACACAGTTTATTCACTAAAAATAAATGAAACACAATTAAAAAATATTGCAAAAAGTGTTTTAGAAACAGCCAAAGAGGATGAAGTAATTTGGCAAGTTATTAGAAAAGTATTTACAAGTTTTTCAATTTATTCTGAAGAGGAAGTAGATAATAAAATAGATGAATTGAAAAGTGAATTAGAAGAATATATAAATTACTATGGTGAAGATTATACAACTGAAGATTATAATGCTGAAAAATATACAGGTGAAGATGATAATACGGAAGATTATACAACTGAAGATGATATTTACGGAAATATTACGACAGATATATCAAAAGAAGATAAAATATATGTATATAATTTGTATATAGAAGATAAAGAGCTAATCAAAATTGAATCTGTAAATGATGATGAATCTCAAATAATAAGTAAAACAGAAAATGGAATTTTAATTGAGAAAAAAGAAAAAGACTACGATGATCAAGAAGACATTACAACAATGACTTTAGAAAAAAACAAAGAAGAAGACAAATTAATATATAATATAGAAATGACAAATAACTCTGAAATAGTCTGTTCATTGGATATAGGATATAGAGGACTAAATACATTAAATAAAGTTGAAGAAGTTGCATCTTTTAATTTTAAATCATATGATGAATTATATTATGGACTTTTTCAAAATGAGGAAGACAATAATGAAAAATTCAATAGAAGAGAAGAAGATTATGACAATATAAAAACACCAAGCAGAAAATTTTATTATTATAATACAAACACATTCAATGAAAATCTTGATATAAAGAGAATTGAAAATAATGAAATGTGGAAAATGAATGGAAAAGATGCAAAACAAATAGGAAATGTATTTGAAAATATAGCTACTAAAATGGAAGAATTAAATAAAGGTCAAATTCAGAATAATACATATAATGAAAATACTGCTTCATCACTTTCATTAGGATTAATTCCACTTTTTTCAATAGTAGGAATGGATAATATTGAATATGAGCAAATTACGGTTAAAAATGTTGCTACATCATATATTGAAGTATTTGTAGGATTAATTAGTGCAAGAAAAAGTATAAGAATATTTGATGAAGTAAATTATCCAAGTTTAGAACAAGAAATGAATAGAATAGAAAATAGCAGGTAAACACTTGCTATTTTTTGCATTTTTTAGTAAAATAAATGCGAAAGAAGGATTTTTATGAAAGATATATTAACACTTGGAATTGAAACAAGCTGTGATGAAACATCAGCTTCAGTTGTAAAAAATGGAAGAGAAATATTATCAAATATAATAGATACACAAATACCAATACATGAAAAATATGGTGGAGTTGTACCAGAAATAGCTTCAAGAAATCATATAGAAGCAATTTCTAGAGTTGTAAAATATGCATTAAAAGAAGCAAATGTTACATTTGACGATATAGATGCTGTAACACCTACATATGGACCTGGTTTAGTAGGTGCACTTTTAGTTGGAGTATCATATGGAAAAGCATTAAGCTATGCAATAAATAAACCACTTGTCGGAGTAAACCATATACATGGGCATATTGCAGCAAATTATATTACACATAAAGATTTAAAACCTCCATTTTTATGTTTGTTAATTTCAGGTGGAAATACACAAATAATAAAAGTTAATGATTATACAGATTTTGAAATACTAGGTAAAACTAGAGATGATGCTATAGGAGAAGCATTTGATAAAGTTGCTAGAGTAGTAGGGTTAGGTTATCCTGGTGGACCAAAAGTGGATAAATTAGCACTAGAAGGTAATCCTACAATAAAACTACCTACAACACATTTTGAAAATTCATTAGATTTTAGTTTTAGTGGTATTAAAACAGCTGTAATAAATATTAATCACAATACAAAAGATTTAAATAAAGCAGATTTATGTGCAAGTTTTGAAAAGGCAGTTGTGGATATGTTAATGAAAAATATATCAGATGCTTTAGAACAAACTGGAATGAAAACTTTAGCAATAGGTGGAGGATGTTCTGCAAATTGTTTTATTAGAAATGAAATATTGAAACTTCAAGATAATGGAATAAAAACATATTTGCCAGATATGAAATTATGTACAGATAATGCAGCTATGATAGCATCAGCAGGGTATTATAATTTTATAAATGGAAAAAAAGATGGATTAGATTTGAATGCAGTGCCTAATCTTAAAATCTAATGTGGGAGGTATGAGGTAGGAAGATGGCAATATACACAATAGGTGATTTACACTTATCATTTAATGAGCCAAAACCAATGGATATATTTGGTGATAATTGGGAAAATCATGAAGAGAAAATAAAACAAGATTGGATATCAAAAGTAAAAGAAGAAGATACAGTTATTCATCCAGGAGATTTCTCATGGGCAATGCATTTAAAAGACACATATAAAGATTTTGAATATTTATGCAGTTTACCTGGAAAAAAGTTAATGCTTAAAGGAAACCATGAATATTGGTGGACAACAATTACAAATATGAAAAATTATCTAAAAGAAAACAACTTTAATAATATAGATTTTATTCAGACAAACAGCATAGAAGTTGAAAACAAAATAATATGTGGAACTAGAGGGTGGACCCTTCATCATTTAGATAGTGAAAATTCTAAAAAAATTTTAGCAAGAGAAGAGCTAAGATTGGAACTTTCAATAAAAGATGCTATTACCAAAAATATTGATGGAAACAAAGAGATAATAGTATTTATGCATTATCCTCCAATTATTAAAGAAAAATTAGATACAGGATTTATGAAAACATTAAAAAAATACAATATAAAAAGATGCTATTATGCACATTTACATGGAAAATCAATTGAAGAAGCGGTCGAAGGAAATATTGATGGAATAGAATTCAAACTAGTAAGTGCAGATGCGTTGGATTTTAAGTTATTAAAAATATAAGAAAAGAGAAAAAAATGAAAACTAAAAGAATAAAAGATATAAGTGAATTAGATTCAATAGATTTATCAGAAATGACAAGAAAATTTGATATAAAAAGTTTTTATTTAGAATCTGAGGATATTATTGCAACTATAATAATAACACAAAATCAGGTTATTATTGTTTGTGCAGAATCTAATTTAGAGCATCCAAAGATTTATGATAAAATATTAGAATTAATAGAAAGACTAAATGATAATGTTCCCAGTATAATGATACATTGTAGAAATGATATGTTTGTACCTTGGGTAAATAATAAAAAATGTATAACAAACAAACAAAATGAAATTGTAATTGCATTTTATAATCAGTTATTGCAAATAAAAGAAAATGTAGAACTGGATTTTGATGAATTAAAGAGTATAATGGATGATTTTAAAGCGAATTTACCAAATAATATTGATTCACGTCCATTGCAAATAAAAAAAGAGAAAATAATTGGAATACCAATTGATGAATATAGAATGAAAGCTTCAAGTGAAAATGAAAGATAAAAATAGTTAAAAGGAGTAATTGTGATAGATTTAAACAAGCCAGTTCAATATGTTAAGAATGTTGGACCAACAAGAGTTAAATTGTTGAATAAATTGAATATAAACACTTTGCAAGATTTAATATCATATTTTCCTAGAAATTATGAAGATAGAGGAATAGCAAAAAGACTTTCTGATTGTGCAGATGGAGAAGATGCTCTAATTAAAGGTGTTGCAATTACAAAAGTTCAAGAGATTTTTGCAAGAAGGCTTAAGATGTATAAGCTGATTATTCGTGATGGTGAAACGCCTTGTACTATAGTTTGGTATAATCAAAGCTATTTAAAAAATGTTATAAAAATAGGTCATACATACAATTTTTATGGAAAAGTGGAAATCAAACTTGGAAGGTATGAAATGAAATCTCCAATTTTTGATGAATCTGGAGAAAACAAAAATACAGGAAAGATTATTCCAATTTATCCTTTAACATATGGTATTTCACAAAATACAATTAGAAAGATAATTGAAAATGGAGTAAATGAAGCTTTTGGAAATTTAGAAGAAACTTTGCCAGATTATATTTTAGAACAATATAAGCTTATGGATATAAATAATGCTATGAAAAAAGTTCATTTTCCAGATAATAAGCAAGATTTTATTAAAGCAAGATATAGATTAGTTTTTGAAGAACTATTAAGTTTTCAATTAGCTCTTTTAAAAATAAAAGAAAATTATAAAAATGATGAACAAGGAATAGAATTTGACAAAAATGTAAAAATGAGTGATGTTATAAACACATTGCCATTTAAACTAACTAAAGCTCAACTTAGAGTTTTGGAAGAAATAGATTTAGATATGGAAAGTTCAAAGCCTATGAATAGGCTATTACAAGGAGATGTTGGATCAGGAAAAACTATAGTTTCTGAAATTGCTGCATACAAAGCTGTAAAATCTGGATATCAAGCCGCAATTTTAGCACCAACTGCAATTTTAGCTACACAACATTTTGAAAATTTCCAAAAAACCTTAAATCAATTTGGAATAAGAATAGAGCTTTTAATATCTGCAATTACAAAAAAGAAAAAACAAGAATTAAAAGAAAGACTTAAGAATGGTGAGATAGATATTTTAATTGGAACACATGCAATGCTTGAAGATGATGTGGAATTTAAAAATTTAGGACTTGTTGTTACAGATGAGCAACATAGATTTGGTGTTAAGCAAAGAGCTAAAATTTCAGCAAAAGGAAATAATCCAGATGTACTAGTAATGTCAGCAACACCAATTCCAAGAACTTTAGCATTAATTCTATATGGAGATTTGGATATATCAATTATTGATGAGCTTCCTCCAAATAGAAAAAAAATAGATACATTTGCAGTTGGAAAAGATATGGAAAACAGAATAAATGCATTTATTACAAAACAAATTAAGCAAGGAAGACAATGTTATATTGTATGCCCGTTAGTAGAAGAAAATGAAGAAATGGATTTAAAATCTGTTACAGAGCTTGCAGAAAAATTACAAAAAGAAATATTTCCACAATTTAGAGTAGAATTTTTACATGGAAAAATGAAACCAAAAGAAAAAGATGAAATAATGCTAAAATTTAAAAACAAGGAAATAGATATTCTAATTTCTACAACAGTCATAGAAGTAGGAGTAGATGTTCCCAATGCCAATATTATGGTAATAGAAAATGCTGAAAGATTTGGGTTAGCTCAACTTCATCAGTTAAGAGGAAGAGTAGGACGTGGAGAATATCAATCTTACTGCATTTTAAAATTTGAAGGAAGAGGAAAAGTTGTTCAAGAAAGAATGAAAATAATGTGCCAAACAAATGATGGATTTATAATTTCTGAAAAGGACTTAGAACTAAGAGGCTCAGGAGATTTCTTTGGAACAGCTCAGCACCGGAATTCCTGAGATGAAAATTGCAAACCTTTTTGAAGATATAGATGTTTTAAAAAGAGTACAAAGGCTTTCAAATCAAATAATTACAGAAGATCCAAAGTTAGAACAAGAAAAAAATTTAAGATTAAATAACTTGATAAAAACAAAGTTTACAGGGAAGATTGAGATATAGTGTTGTCACAGGTACCGGAAAATTTTGACATGAATGTTGTCATTAGTACCGGAGAATTTTGACACAGAAGGAGTAAAAAATGTTAAAATTAATTGCATTAATTATAGTTTTAATAGGAGTAATATTCATATATGATGCTAGACTTTTAAGTGAAAAATGGTTTGGATTTGGTGACCAAAACCAAGCAACAGCAGGAATAAAAATACTAGGATTTATTTTCGCAATAATAGGTGCAGTAATAATTTTGTAATTTTTTCATTTAAGGATGGTCCTTTTTTGACAATTTAATGTAAAGAACTAATCCTGTTTAACCGCATATCATTTTTAAAATCCTATGGTACCCCCTTTAGGGATACCCACCATACGGATTTTAAAAACGAAATGCTGACGCGGATTAGTTCTTTTTAATGAAGCAGTGTCAAAAAAGGACCATCCTAAAATGAAAAAATAAAAAATGAAAGGAAGAATAATATGATATTTAGTTTACTTACATTTGCATTATGGGGAATTACAGATGTATTTTATAAAAAAGGAAATTCTGAAAAAGATGATAAATATAGTGATTTAAAAACAGGTATAATTGTTGGAATTGTAATGGGAATTTATGCCTTAATTTATATGATTGTAAAAAAAGTAGAAATAAATTTAATGGATATTTTAAAGTATTTACCAGTATCATTATGTTATATTTCTTCAATGGTAATAGGGTATAAAGGGCTAAAATATCTGGAATTATCAATAATGAGTCCAGTTGAAAATACCAGTGGTGTAATAACATCACTCTTACTGATTTTGTTTTTTAAAGAAAAATATCCAATACCAGTATATATAGGAATAGTATTAGTTTTTATAGGTATTTTATTAATATATAGAAGAGAGAAAAAAGAAAATAGAACAATCGGTAAAAAAAGCTTTTTGGCAATATTTTTACCCATTATATATTGCTTATTAGATGGTTTAGGTACATTTTTAGATGCATTGTATTTAGATAAGTTTGAGATTATAAATGAAGATACAGCTTTAATTGCTTATGAATTTACTTTTTTAATTTTTGCAATATTTGGAATGATTTATTTATCAGCTAAAAAGGAAAAAATGTCATTATTAAAAGAAAAATATAAAGGAATGGCTGCAATTTTTGAAACACTTGGGCAATTTTTCTATGTATTTGCAATGGCATCAGATTCAACTATAGGAGCTACTATAGTAGGTTCATATTGTATTTTATCTTTAATACTATCAAGAATTTTCTTAAAGGAGAAATTAAAAACAGAAAAATATATTGCAATAGGAATAGCAATAATCGGATTGATTTTATTAGTAGTATATGATCCTTGACAGATAAATTAATTTGCAATAGAATAAAAGAAAAAAAGAGGAGGAATAAATAATGTTAGTTACAACAAAGGATATGTTTGAAAAATCAATGAGAGAGGGGTTTGCAATTGGTGCATTTAATGTAAATAATATGGAAATAATCCAAGCTATTGTTGATGCAGCAGCTGAGGAGCATTCACCAGTAATATTGCAAGCATCTTCAAGTGCAATTAAATATGCAAGAATTAATTATTTAATGAAAATGGTAGAGGCTGCTTGCGAGGAACATCCAGAAATACCAATTGCAATACATTTAGATCATGGACCAGATTTTGAAACAGCTAAAATGTGTATAGATAATGGATTTACATCTGTTATGATTGATGGTTCAAAATATAGTTTTGAAGAAAATGCTAGTCTTACAAAACAAGTTGTTGAATATGCACACTCTAAAGGTGTTATGGTAGAGGCTGAAATTGGTAAACTTGCTGGAATAGAGGATGATGTCAATGTTTCTGAAGGGGATGCAATATACACAGATCCAGCTGATGCTGAAAGATTTGTTAAAGAAACAGGATGTGATTCTTTAGCTATTGCAATAGGTACAAGTCATGGAGCATATAAATTTAAAGGAGAAGCCAAACTTCGTTTTGATATTTTAAAACAAGTAAAAGAAAGAATTCCTAATACTCCAATAGTATTACATGGAGCATCAACAGTTATTCCAGAATTGGTTGAACAATGTAATAAATATGGAGCTGATATTCCAGGAGCAAAAGGTGTTCCAGATGATATACTTCATACTGCTTCTATTTCAGGAGTTTCAAAAATAAATGTTGATACAGATTTAAGATTAGCATTAACTGCAGGAATTAGAAAAGTATTTGTAGAAGAACCATCTGCTTTTGACCCTAGAAAATATTTAACTCCTGCTAGAGAGTTAATTAAACAAACAGTACAGCATAAAATTAGAGATGTATTTGGTTCATCCAACAAGGCGTAGAGAAAAAAATAAAGGTTATCTTGCGTTGTTAAAATTTTACTTAAACGTCCTCAGCAACGTACACAAAGTACGCTCTGGTGTTTGCGTAAAATTTTGCCTAGCAATATAGCCTTTCTTTTTGCTCTTGATAGAAATAGTTTAATTATTATGAAAAGAGTATATATACTCTTTTATTATATGAAAAATGAAATGTCTTAATAGTTTCCTTTCAATGCTATTGCCATTCTTCGCTCTGCATCTTTTTTAGCAATAGATTCTCGCTTATCATATAGCTTTTTACCTTTACCAATTCCAAGCTCCAATTTAACTAGACTTCCTTTAAAATAGATTGAAATTGGAACTAAAGAATATCCCTTTGTTTGAACTTTTCCAATTAGTTTATTTATTTCAGATTTATTTAATAATAGTTTTTTATCTCTTAAAGGATCTTTATTATATATATTTCCAAATTCATATGGAGAAATATGCATTCCTATAACAAAACATTCTCCATTATAAATTTTAGCAAAAGAATCTTTAAGATTTACTTTTCCTTTTCTAATAGATTTTATTTCAGTTCCATATAATACAATACCACATTCGATTTTTTCTATTATTTCGTAATTATGATATGCATTTGGGTTTTTAGCTATAGTTTTGATATTTTCCATTTGTCTATCCCTTTCAAAATTTTTATTTTTATCAATTAGAGTTATATTTATAATTTATGAAATTTCGAATGTGATTGGAGGTCGTGTCAGAGAGAGTTAGTTTTAATAAACTGAGGAAGCGCTGGCTTGCGAAGCAAGAGCAGTGAGAGGCTCGGTTTATTAAAATTTACTCTCTCTAGAGACCGTATTGAGCCGAGAAATTGAATAAATTATAAATATAACTCTAATTGTTGTTTAATTCAAACAATGTAATAAAATTATATCATTTTGCTAGAAAAAAGTCAAAAACCATTGCGAAATTTTGATTTTTATGGTTTAATACATAGAGAATTAGAAAAGAGGAACCAAAATGTCAATGAATCTTATAAAAAATGCAGTAAAACATACAATACTTGTTACCAAACATAAATGGTTAGTTTTTAAATTCTGTTGTAAATTAGGAATGCCAATTAGAGGGTTAATGCATGATATGTCTAAGTTTTCTCCTGAAGAGTTTTTTGAAAGCATAAAGTATTATGATGGAAAAGTAACTCCTATAGAATTCTGTAAAAAAGATAAAGGATATTCTTTATCTTGGTTGCATCATAAAGGAAGAAATAAACACCATGATTCATATTGGGTAGATTTAAGTGCACCACAGGCAGCACCTGTAATTCCATATAAATATGTTATAGAAATGTTATGTGATAAACTATCTGCAAGTATTACATATAATGGTAAAGATTGGACAAATTCATCTGAATATGATTATTGGCAAATTGAAAAAACAAGGATTATTTTGAATCCTAAAGTTGAAAATTTTTTGTCAGCTGTTATTACAGAAATTAAAGATAACGGAATTGATAAGGTTTTAACAAAAAAACATTTAAAAGAACAATATAAAAAATATTGCATAGATGATACGAGAGAGTATAAATATGTGTTTCACGGCCAATGGCAGGAGGTTGAAAAATAAAGGCCATCTTGCGTTGTTAAAATTTTATTCAAAAATCCTCAGCACAAGGCATACTGACGCTGTAACTCACTAGCGTTCGAACAGCCTCAGCAATGTGCACAAAGCACACTCCGGTTTTTTCATAAATTTTTGCCTAGCAATATAACCTTTCTTTTTCAACCATTAAAGTTAAGAATACATATTATTTATAATTTATTAAGGAGGTAGTGTGTTATGAAAGATGAGAAAATTGCAACTCGTCAAAGTTATGGAGAAAAACTAGAAGAATTAGGAGGTAAATACAAAGATATTGTTGTATTTGATGCAGATTTAGCAGGTGCAACTAAAACTTCTATATTTGCAAAAAGTTATCCAGACAGATTTTTTGATATGGGAATTGCAGAAGCAGATATGGTTTCTACTGCTGCCGGTATGGCAACTTGTGGAAAGGTTCCATATGTTAGTACATTTGCAATGTTTGC
>DOYA01000102.1 GCA_003518755.1 Clostridiales bacterium
TGTCATTATGATGAATTTGTATTGCAGGAGGAGAAACAAAATGACTAATTATTTTAAAGTATATTTAACAAGTACAAAAGGAAGACAATGCGTAGTAGCAAGAAACAAAGCTGGAGTAATAAACGTATTAAATAACGCAAATAAAGAGGGCTTTATGAGCTATTTAATAATTAAAAGAATAAAACCAAGTACAGATGTACCAATAGCAAGAGGAAACTTTAGCAAAGAATGTAAAGTAACTTATGTAGAGGGGTTAGATAGAGACTGGCGAATAGTAGGAGCTAATGTAGTAAACTACTCAAAATATAAAGAAAATGAGGAGGAAGAAAGATGATAAAAGAATATCACAAAATAGAAACAATTTTTAAAAGAGATGATAATACTAAAAAGTTAAATGAAAATGAATGGAGAAACGAAACAATACAATTTTTAAAAGATATAGAATGGGAGTTTACTGAAAAAATAGATGGCACAAATATAAGGATATATTGGGACGGACACAAAGTACAATATTTTGGACGAACTGATAGGGCTCAAATACCAAGTCAATTAATGAACTTCTTAATTAGTAAATTTGGTGGAGATGTAAACGAGGAAATGTTTGAGCAATTATTTGGCGAAAAAGAAGTTACTTTAATTGGAGAAGGATATGGAGCAAAAATACAAAAAGGTGGAGATTATAGACAGGATAATAGTTTTGCTTTATTTGATGTAATAATTGATGGAATATTTTTAACAAGAGAAGCAGTATATAGCATAGCAAATTCATTGAACATTGAAATAGCTCCAGTAGTGTTCTGTGGAAATTTACAAAAAGGTATAGATTGGGTAAAAACAAAGCCTAATTCATTGATAGGAACAGCAAAAAGTGAGGGATTAGTTGCAAGACCTAAAGTTGAGTTAATAGATAGATTAGGAAACAGAGTAATTGTAAAAATTAAAGTAAGAGATTTTGTAGAGGAGTAGCTTATGAAATATCCAAAACTTATAGGAATTTGCAAAAATTGTTTGCGGTTGTCAAAGACTAGAAAATGAAAAATTCGTTGGAATTTATAAATGTAAATGGAATGAAAAAGTTGAGTGGAAACAGGAAAGGATAAAGATATGAGAGTATTAGAATTATTTGCTGGAATAGGAGCTTGCAGTAAAGCTCTTAAAAGAATAGGAATAGATGTTGAAATAGTAGATGCAGTAGAAATAGACAAATATGCAATGGCTAGTTTTAATGCAATACACAATACAAATTTTGAAGTCCAAGATATAACCTCATACAATAAAGATTTAAAAGATATAGAATTAATAACACATGGAAGCCCTTGCCAAGATTTTTCAGTTGCAGGAAAACAAGCAGGAGGAGATTTAGGTAGTGGAACTCGTAGTAGTTTAATGTATGAAACGATAAGAATTGTAGGAAAGATAAGACCGAAATATGTATTGTGGGAGAACGTAAAAAACATATTAAGTAAGAAACATAAACATAACTTTGATGCCTATATAGAAACTATGAATATATTAGGGTATAACAGTTATTATCAAGTTCTTAATGCTAAAGATTATGGAATACCACAGAACAGAGAACGTGTATATACTGTATCAATCAGAAAAGATATAGATAAAGGAATTTTTAAATTTCCAGAGAAGGAAGAACTTAAATTAAGACTCAAAGATATGTTAGAAGAAGAAGTTGATGAAAAATATTATTTGAGTGAAAAAATGCAAGATTATGTTTTGGATTTTAATAATAAACAAAAAGGTACTGCATGGGAAGGTAGAGCAGATGAAGAAAAATTAAATTCAGATATTGCACACGCAATAGGAGTTAGAAGTGCAGGAGGAAATCAAAGAGCAGGAGTAAGTAATTTTGTTGTAGATGGATTAGATAATGAAATTAAAGTTAAAGATTTTAAAATTAAAATAAAAAACGCAACTAAAAAAGGTTATGATGAAGCAACAGATGGAGATAGTGTAAATTTACAATATCCAGATAGTAATACAAGAAGAGGTAGAGTGGGACATCAGATAAGTCAGACTTTAATGGCAAATGATAGTATGGGAGTGGTTGAAGGAATAAAAGTTATAGGAAACTATATGCCAAGCAATCATGATGCAAGTAGAGTTGTTGATAGCAATGGATTAGCTCCAACTGTTAAAGAAAATCATGGAACTGTAACAGCTGTTTTAGAAACAATAAATAAAAATGCTAAACATCAACAAGATTTAATTCAAGATAAAAATAATATTTGCAGATGTATTCCTGCAGGAACGCATGGAAGTACACCACATTTATTAAAAACAATAGTTGATAACGAGCCTTTAAAAATTAGAAAATTAACACCAAAAGAATGTTGGAGATTAATGGGATTTGATGATGAAGATTTTGAAAAGGCAAAAGCTATTCCAATGAGCAATACTCAATTATATAAACAAGCAGGAAATAGTATTGTTGTAAATGTATTAGAAAAAATATTTAAAAATTTATTTTAGGAGGAAATATGGAAAACAAAGTAATAGCTAAAGAATATGTAGATAAAAATTACGAAACATGGAAAGAAATTAAAAATTATGAAGGATTTTATGAAGTGAGTAGTTTGGGCAGAGTAAGGAGTTTGACTAGGTATGTAAAACAAAAGAATAATTCAAAAAAGAAAATTGCAGGGAAAATATTGAAACCTATACCTAATAAAAATGGATATCTTATGGTTACTTTATCAAAAGATTGTAAAGGCAAAAGATATTTTGTACATAGACTTGTAGCAGATGCATTTATTCTAAATAAAAATAATAAAAAAGAAGTTAATCATATAGATGAAAATCCTAAAAATAACAAAGTAAATAATCTTGAATGGGTGACTCATTTAGAAAATAGTAACTATGGAACTAGAGGTAAAAGAATATCTAAAAATTTAAAAGAATGGTGTAAAAAGAACCGAGTTAAGAAAGTAAAACAAGTAAGTTTAAATGGGATATTTATAAAAGAATGGGAATCTGCAAAAGATGTGCAAAAAGAATTAGGAATTAATTCTAAAGGAATAAGTTTGTGTGCAACTAAAAGAAGAAAAACAGCAGGTGGGTACAAATGGATTTATGTAATGGAGGATTAAATGGAACATATAACTTTAGAAGAATATAAACAATTACAACAAAAAGGTAATAGTAAATATAAAGCAAAGAAAACAGAAGTAGATGGAATAAAGTTCGACTCGCAGAAAGAAGCTAATAGATATTTAGATTTATTAGTTTTACAAAGAGCAGGATTAATACAAGACTTGCATAGGCAAGTAAAATTCGAGTTACAGCCAAGTTATAAGAAAAATGGTAAAACTATAAGACCAATATATTATGTTGCTGATTTTGTTTATTATGATACATTTAAAGGACAAAAAATAGTTGAAGATACAAAAGGTTATCGAACTGAAATTTATAAACTAAAGAAAAAGTTATTTGAAATTAGATATCCAGAGTTAGAAATAAAGGAAGTATAGTCAATGAAGATATATGCAATATATAAAGGCGAAGAAAACCTATTTGATGGAACAGCAAGAGAATGTGCTGAAAAATTAGGTGTAAGTATAAATACAATACATTTTTGGAATACAAGAGCTTATAAAAAGCGAATTGATAGCTTAAGAAAAAGTGGAAAGGCAAGAAATTGTAAAATAGCAATAGTGATAAAGGAGAAAAAAGATGCTGATTGAAAAGAATTTAAGAAACAAAAGAAAAAGTTGGTATATATGTGACAGATGTGGAGAAAAGCTAAATGGAGTAAACAGACAGCTAGTAAGTATCAACAATAAAAAAGAATTTGATTTATGCAAGAATTGTGTGAAAGCACTTAAAAAAGGAATAGAGAAAGGGAAATAAAATGGATATATCAGTAAGCAAAAATAAACATTTAATAGAATTAAATAATGGAGAGTTAGTTGATATAAATGAACTTGTAGCAAAATTATCAAAAATGCAAAATTTAGAAGCAGATTTATATGAAGCTAATCATAGAATAAATGATTTATTAGATATGTTAAAAGATAAAGAAAAAGAAATAGAATATTGGAAAGAACAAGCAGAGGGATATAGTGGATTAGCAGAACAACTAAAAGAAGATTTTGAAAATAGAGATAGATGGGAATAGAGAAAGAGAGAGGTGTAACAATGCAGAGAATTAATCATAGTGAATTAGCAAAAAGACTAATATTAAGAGCAATAAAAAATTATAGACAAAGGTTTATACTAGAAGAAGACTTGATGTCTGGAGAAGACAAAAGAAAAGTATTAGAAGAAATAGACAAAGAAGTAGATGAAATAAAGCATAAAAAAAGTTATAAAAAAGAAATTAAGCGATTAGAAAATAGAATACATTATATTTGTGGTTTAGAAGATTGTGATGAAGAATTTGAATTGTGAGGTGGAAGTAAATGAATATAGAACAAGCCATTGATATATTAAAAAATAGTATTGCAGATTATGTTATAGGCGAATATTGCGAGAAATGTGCTGATAATAAAATATGTGATGATAGAAACGAAGATTGTTATTATCAACAGGCAATAGATACAGTTATAACAGCTTATGAAAATTTAAAATCATATAATAAAGGAACAAAGGAAGCATTAAGGTCAGCAGAAGAACTGGAACGTCAAGCTAATAAAGAAGCAGGAGATTGGAAAGCAAGATGTTTTGAATTACAACAAGAACTTGAAAAAGAAAAAGAGAAAAATAAAGAATTATATAATCCATCAGATATGATATTAAGATATTTTGATAATAAAAAAGGAATGCAAGTAGAAATAAAGGGATTTATTAGTAAGGATAAAATAAAAGAAATAATAAAGCCAACTCCAGAGAATGGGATACCAATAGAAATACAACAAAGTGATATGTATAAAAAGTTATTAAAAGAAGTGGAGGAATAAAACAATGTTAAGTGATGAAGAAAAACAGGCGATAGAAGGACTTAAAGGTTCTCAAAAATGGGTTCGACAACAAATAAGATTAGGAAATTTACCTAATTATAATCAAGGACATTATGCCGATATACGAATAATTTTAAATCTAATTAAAAAACAATCAAAAGAAATAGAAGAATTAAAAAATGCAGATTTAACAACAGTATATCTAAATGGAGTATATGACGGAGAAAAGAAATTTAAAGACAAAATAAAAGCAAAAATAGAAGAATTAGATTATAACGATATTGCTAATTTTGAAAGAAGATGTAAACAAGAAGTTTTGCAATCACTTTTAGAAAAGGAGTAGATATATGAGTAGATGTAGTAAAAAATGTAATGAAATAAAGCAGAAAATAGATAGTATAAGTGGATTAGATGATGATTATATATACGGAAATTTATTAGCATTAGAAAGTCAAGTAAATGTAATAGTAAATTCAATAGAAAAATATGCAGATAAAGATATTTTAAATGGAACTTGTTTTAAAGGAGAAAAGATATGATAGAAATAATAAAAAATATTATAGGAGCAATAGTGGTTTTATGGTCTGTTATTCAAGGAATAGTAACTTTAGCAATGCCTTTTTATGTAATTAAAATATATCAAAAATTAGAAGAAATTGAAAAGAAAAAATAACCAGAGGAGGACTAATCTATGGAAAATGAAATAAAAGTAAAACACCCCAATGGATATTCAGGAATTTTATATGGGAAAAGAAGTATGGTTATATTTTACAACAATGAAGAAGTTTTACATACAGGATTTAGAAATATAAACACAAAGGAAGAATTATATGATAATTTAGAGAAGATGCCAGAATTTATGAAAATGTTAGATGATTCTATTGATGAGATAATAGATGAAAAAATATAAAATAAACTCCTTTGAAAAATGTGATAAAACATATAAAAAGTCATTAGAAAAATGTGAAAGGAAAGATTAAAGATGGATAAATTAGTATTAATAGGAAAAATAGATACAGACGAAGGAAATGTTGCAATAATTCAAAATGGTAATAGATGGGGAAATATGTTATCTGTTGAAATAGGAGATTTTATAGAAAAAAATAATGATAAATTATCTTCATTATATGATAAAGAAGTAGATGAAGATTTAGGATATAGAATTAATACAAGAGAAGATAACATTCAATTAAGGTATTATATAAGTGATGTAGAAATTAAATCAAAAGAAGAAATAGAAGAAAAATATTTACAAAAGCTATTAGGTAGTATAGATATATCAGTAGAAAATATAGGTTATTCTGAATATACGATAACAGGCTATTCAACAGAAAATTTTACATTAGGAGGACACGATTTAGAAAAAATATTTAGTAATTATATTGGTAAATATGTATGTATTATAGTAGAGAAAGTTTTGCTGTAATATACAGGAGTTAGGAGGAAGTATATGTGTAAATGTTGTGAAGAAATTGAATTTTGGAAAAAAGAGAAAAAAGAAGAACTAAAAAGGGGAATTGCGGAAAGTAAATTGTTTTCACGAATTGCAATATATACTTGGAGAAAAGGAGAACGAAAAATAAAAGGATATCAAAGTGGAACAATAAATTCAAAAGCTTATGATTTAAACTTTTGTCCAATGTGTGGTAGAAAATTGGGCAGTTAGGAGGAAGTATGAAGATAGAAACAAAATATAGTATAGGCGATAGAGTATGGGTAGTATACGAAAATCAAGGAGAAGTAAGTGTCTATGATACAGTAATAGAGGAAATAGCTCATAACAATAAAGAAACTTACTATTTTGGAAAGGAAGCAATAGATATTCACGAACCTAATATGATATTATACAATGATAGTGATGAATTATATAATAAAATAATAGACTTAATGAACGAAATTCACGAAAGAGAGAAAGGAGCTGATAATATTGAGTAAAGCAGATGAATTATTGGAAGAGAATGGATTTACTAAACAAAAATGGTTATCAGATGTAGAAAATAAAATAATATATGAAAATGATAAAAGAAATAGATTTATGATATTTAATAAAAGGGTAAAAGCTGTAGAAGTTTCAACAGAACATGGTTTTTCTAATTTTATATATCCTTACGATTTAGAAGCTATAACTTTAAAAATGCAAGAGCTTCGGCTGGATAGGAGGAGAAAATGAATAAAAAGATAAAGATTATAGAGCTATTAAATAAAATAGCAAATGGAGAAGAACTACCCAAAAGTATAAAATATTATGGTTTTATTTGGCAACTTCATAATGGAAATTATGTTGAAAATGGACAAAGAATGTTAGAAGATTATTTAGCTAATGGAATTGTTGAAAGTTTAAATGATGAAGTTGAAATATTAGAAGATAATACAGAAGAGATAGAAGAATATAAAGGAGAAAGTTTTGAACAACTGGGATATGAACTAGGAAAAATGTCTACAGCTATAGTGAGAGGATTAATAAAAGCAGTAAATGAAATGGAAAAACCCACAGAAAAAGAACATTGTTGCAATTGTGGTGTAGAAATAACAGACGAAAATAGAGCCTTACATAATATGTGTAACGAATGCAAATATGGAATAGACTGGGAGGAAAAAAACAAATGAAATGTAAGAATTGTGCAAGACAATATATGTGCAATAAAGAAAAATGTAATTTTAAAAGTTGGATATATACTAAAAACTATGGAGAGGTGAGAAGAATTGAAAATACCAAAGACGTTTATAAAAAATAATAAAAAGTATTTTTACATAGAAACTTGTAAGAACTTTGCAAGGTATCAAACAGGAGATGGAATTAGTGAATGTTTTAATTTTCACGAACTAGGATTAATAGAAGAAACAATTAGAGAAAGACAAGCTAAAAATGGTGGAGTAATTAAAGTGTAGGAGGTAACAAATGAGATTATCTAGAGAGGAATACAAAAAAGCAGAAGGATATTTAAAAAGATACAACTATAATTGTATTAACATATTGAATATAAGAAATGACATAATGACATTAAGTTCTGTAAATATAGATGGATTACCAAAAGCACCATATTCTATAAGCGATAGTGTATTTAATAGTGTAATACAATTACAAGAAAATAGAGAATTAAATAGATCTATACATGAATATAAAATAGTAGTACAAGCTTTGCAGTTAGTAAGTGATGATAGTAAAGTAATATTTGAAGAATATTATATCAAAAACAAGGGTAAATGGCATATTATTAATAATTGTGGTTTATCTGAAAGAACATATTTTAGAAAAAAGACTGAATTAATAGAGGCAATACATAACGAGATAAAAAAGTTGGCATAAAATTGGCAGTTTTTTTCAAAAATCTGTGGTATAATTACTATAGTCAAATTTATATTTAGTATATTATTAGTTTATTTAGTCGCAGGTGAGGTAAGTCTCATCTAAGCCCGAGCGACTACTTGTTGACCAAAAACTTGCAAAAATTGACATAATATGATATAATGATAAAGTAATAGAATATTTGTCACACAATTGTCATATAAATGTAACAGAAATGTTACAAAAAATATTACAACAAATTATTGACAATTCGACAATACTCTAGTATAATACAAGGACAGATTAAGAGAAAAGAGATAACTTTTTTATTCATCGGTTATCACCTCCTTTCTAAAAATCTGTGAAGAAGTTTGATAATGTTACTCATAAAGGAGAACATAAAAATACTAGGGAATGCAATACCTAGTATTTTTTTATACAAAAAAGAAACACCCTGCATTTCTGCAGAGTATTTCCGATACAGAATGTTTATGTACTAATCGAACATTCTAAGAATGCATGCAATAACGATTAATACAAGAAGTTTGATAAATGAACTCATATTCTCACCACCTTTCTTTTTTAGAGGAGTGATGAAACAAGAGAACAAAATTATTATACAATGTATTAAATGAAATTGCAATAAAAAAATGAAAAAAGTCAAAGAAGATTATCAGTAAAATGATAGTCTTTTTTTTATTTATAAATAGTGCACAGACAGAGTGAAAGACTTGAGTATATAATACGAATATTAGCAGTCACAATAGCTAATACGGCTCAAGAGTAGTTGTGTGTGTTGTGGAGTAATTAACCACTGAAAAACTCTGTTTGTGCAGTGTTTATAAAAGAAAAGAGGTAGTTTATGGATAATTATATAAGATATACCTATTATGATGAAGTAGGATGTAAAGTAGCAATAATATATCCTAATACACCCAATGAGATTATACAGAAATTACAAGAGAAATATGATGAAGTTAAGTATAAGGAGTAATGCTTATGCGAGGAAGTTGGATAGCAGAGAATATAGAAAGAGACTTAAGAAGAGAGCAGTATTATAAGAATAAGAAAAGAGCAAAGTGTATAGTAGACAATAAAAAACAATGTACTACGTGCAAGTATCAAAAAATATGTGAGGATGCAGAAAAAAAGGAGGAATTAAAATGAAAGTAAAAGCTACAGGAGAATTTAAAAGAATAGGAGTAAGTCCAAAGGAATTAGATTATGTTCCAGAAGAGGGAAAAGAGTTTGAAGTATCAAAAGAAAGATTTGATGTATTAAGAGGAAACAACTCTTATAAAGCTGTATTTGTAGAAGAGATTAAAGAAATAGAAGTAGCAAAGAAAGAACCTAAGACAGAAAAAGCAGTAAAGAAAACTACAAAGAAAGCAAAGTAATATGACATACAGAGATAATCCAGAAATAGCAAAGAAGTATAAAAGTAAAAGATGGCAGAAGTTAAGAAAGCAAAAGCTATTATTAAATCCTTTTTGTGAAAGATGTTTAAAGAAGCGGAATATATAATAGTGTTTATATAATACATCATAAAGAATATATAACAGATTTAAACTATGAAGATGATAATGTATTCTTTAACATAGATAATTTAGAAAGTTTGTGTCAAGAATGTCATAATCGGTGAGCATTTTGGAACTAAAGTAGATTATACTTTCGATGAGGAAGGTAATTTAATAAAAGCATAGAGAACTATTGCAAGAGTTTAAGAGAGGAAAATCAATCGCCTCTCTTTTTCTATGCTGTTATAAAGGATTGAAAAGAAAGGATTGATAATATGGGAAAAGAAAGAAATTTATATATTGTAAAAGAAAATCATAGTGAATTACATATACTAGATAAATATGGAAAGATAAAAGCAATAGTTTTAATAGATACAGAAGATATAGATAAACTTAAAGAATATTGTTTTAGAATGCATAATAAAGGATATATATCAACTAGTATAAAAGGTAAAACTAAATACTTACATCAAATTATTTGTGGAGAAATAAAAGAAGGATTTGAAATAGATCATATAAATAGAAATAAATTAGACAATAGAAAATGTAATTTAAGAAAATGTAAACATATAGATAATACACATAACAGATTGAAGGAAAATAAATATACTCAACAAGGAATAACAAAATTAAAAAGATTAAAAACAAAACCATATCATGTTAGAGTGGCAAATAAACATATAGGATATTATGCAACAATAGAAGAAGCGGTACAAGCAAGAGTAAAAGCAGAAAGAGAAATGTATAAAGAGTTTTCAACAGTATAACACTTTGCAGAAGAAGCGGAATATAGTTTTGA
>DOYA01000079.1 GCA_003518755.1 Clostridiales bacterium
ATTCTAATTGGACTATAATTATTTATATCAGCATTACAAGCAGTTAATACATATGAAGGCTCTGCCATTTCAGAGTTACATGCTGAACCAGTTGAAACATAAATGTTTTGTCCCTCAAGCATTAGCATTAATTGTATTGCATCTACACCTTTAAAACCTACACTTATTGTATTTGGCACTCTGCTTTCAATATCGCCATATATAATAATATCATCTATATTTTGCTTTATTTCTTTTTCTAATTTATCTCTTAAAGACTTTATTTTTTTGTTCTTTTGATATTCATCATTTAAAATTAGTTCACATGCTTTTCCAAGCCCTATTATATATGGTACATTCTCAGTTCCACCTCTTCTATTTTTTTCTTGATGTCCAAATATTAATGGAATAAATGGTGTATCTTTTTTTATGTATAATACTCCAATTCCTTTAGGTGCATGTATTTTATGCCCTGAAAATGAAAGTGAGTTAACTTGTAAATCTATTACATCAATTTTAACTTTTCCAATTGCTTGAACAGCATCTGTATGAAATAATATGTTGTTTTCTTTTGCTATTTTGCCAATCTCTTTGATAGGGTATATATTTCCAATTTCATTATTTGCCATCATAACAGCAATTAAGCATGTATTCTCTGTAATTGATTGCTTTAATTCTTCTAAACTTATTCTTCCTTGTTTATCAACTGATAAATATGTAACTTTGTAGTTTTCTTTTTGTTCTAAATACTTCATAGCTTCCATAATAGATGCATGTTCAACCTTTGTAGTAATTATATGCTTTTTATTTGGATTATTTCTTACCGCATTCATAATTGCAGTGGTATTGCTTTCACTTGCACCACTTGTAAAAATTATTTCATCTTCTTCTGCATTTAATAATTTTGCAACATTTTGTCTTGCTTTTCTTATTTGTTCTTTATTATTAGCTCCAAATGAATAAATACTACTTGGATTACCATATTGTTCTTTTAAATATGGCATCATAGCATCTAGTACTTCATCAGCAATTCTTGTTGTAGCATTGTTGTCAAAATACAATTTATCCAAATATAATCACTCTCCTTATATATTCCCATCTATGTAATTATTTTATCTATATCTTAAATTAACTCTTTTTTACTACTATGATAGCATTTTTATAACTTTCTCCTCATCCACTCTCAAAATCTGCCCATAGTCTATAAACATTGTAAATCTACCAACTTCAAGATTTGTTTTTTCTGCAATGTAATATTGTAATGTAATAAATTCTTGTAAATTCATTAAAAGTTTATTATATATGTCACATGCTCTAGCATGCAAATTAAAAAACAATTTTCCATTTTCATTATTTGCTGTTATACTCATCATGCAAGGTTTTATTTTAGAATTTTGATCTTGTTTTAGCCAATTTGAAGCAATTCCAGTTTTTCCATTTTTTATGCAATTTATTATATATCTAATTTGAGAATCTGGCTCATCAAATAATCTATGATAATATAATTTAGTCCATTCATGACATACTTTTTCTTCATTTTCTCCAGTAGTTATATAATTATTTATAATGCTTATATCTTTCTGTGTCATTGGAAAGTATTTATCTATATCTTCAATTTTAGGATCATCAATTTCTATTGCCATTGACTCCATTTTTAAAAATCTATTATCTTGTGGAGTATAACCATTTTCTATTAGTTCTTTTACAGCATTTCTCCATATCTTATTTAAGCTTTTTTCTTTAATAAATATCATTAGACTTCTCCTATACTTATTCTTGCAAAATTATACCAAAATTTTCTTTATATGTAAACAATAATACATAAAAAAGATGCCTTTCGACATCTTTCATTTTACGCTGATTTTAGTTCTAACCTTAGTTTGTCAGCAATCATTGCAATAAATTCTGAATTTGTAGGTTTTCCTTTTGCGCTTGATACAGTATATCCAAAGATATTTTGCATCAAATCAATTTCTCCTCTGCCCCATGCAACTTCTATTGCATGGCGAATTGCTCTTTCTACTCTTGATGGAGTAGTTCCAAATTTTTGTGCAATTTCTGGATATAGTGTTTTTGTAATTTGATTAATAACATCTATATCATTTACAACAAGCATAATAGCTTCTCTTAAATATTGATAACCTTTAATATGTGCTGGCACTCCAACACCATGAATTACATTAGTTACTAATGCTTCTAGCTGATCTTCTGTTTTAGTTGAATTTACATCTATGTAAGGTGTTTTTTTAGTTTCATTAATAATAAAACTATTTGAACCTTTTGGTTTAAAGTTTTTGATTTCTCTTATCCTTTGTATTAATAATTCAATATCAAAAGGCTTCACTACATAATACTCGGCTCCAAGTGCTAGAGCTTTTCCTGTAATTTTGTCTTGTCCTACTGCTGATAACATTATACAAAGTGGCTTTTTAGTAAGACTTTTACTATAATTAATTCTTTCTAATACTCCAATTCCATCTAAATGGGGCATAATTACATCTAATATTGCTACATCTGGTGATTTTTCTTTTATTATATCTAGTGCTTCTGTGCCGTCTTTGGCAATTCCAATAATTTCCATATCTTGCTGATTTGTAAGATATGTTGCTAAAGTTTTGCTAAATTCTTCATTGTCATCTGCAATTAATACTGTTATTCTTTCGTTCACAGCTTTTTCCTCCTAAATATATAAAATTTTGTAAATTATTTACAGTTTTTATTATATAATAGGGTCGAAAAATTTGCAATAGGTATTTGGTAATTTTTTCCATTTCTCATCATCATATTTCACCATTTTTCGACAATTGGCAAATTGGGACCAGGTATTTTTTATACAAAGTAAATAACTAATCCTGTTTAACCG
>DOYA01000081.1:0-2376 GCA_003518755.1 Clostridiales bacterium
AGACCCTCTGCGCTACGCTTGAGTACCGTGAACATCCCTCATTTTATTGAATAAGAATTTCTAATAATGCTCCAATCGCATTCGATTTATTCTTAAAATATTTATATAGTCACTATTAAAATTTAATCTTACAATATGTATAAAAAAATTTTCAATGTATATATTATAATATATACATTGAAAGGAATTTTTAACATGAATTATAAAAGAATAAATGATATTTTATCTACTGATGAAAAAATTGATGTTTTTTACCAAAATCGCCCTGTTTGGATTCAAGGAGTTTCAGATACTATTGCTAAAATTGGTTTTGTAGATACTTTTGAGGAAAAAGATGTAAGTATTGATGAGCTTACTGAATAATATCATAAAAAACTCTAGCTTTTGCTAGAGTTTTCAATTTCTTTGAACTTCCAGATATGGCAAAACCTCTGAAAATATTTGCCCTCCTACTGGTGCTGCAACTCCGGCCTCCTTGGTGACCTCCTTCCCCTGTTGGATTGTATAAAGTAACTAAAACAACTAATTGTGGGGCATCAATAGGAGCAACCCCGCAAAAAGATGTGACATATTTTCCTGTATTTACTCCATCTTCTGAGGTTCCTGTTTTTCCGCCTATTCTAAAGCCTTCAACTTTTGCATTTTTTCCAGTTCCTTCAGATACAACAGATTCCATCATACTCAAAACTTTTTCTGATGTTTGTTTTGAAATTACTTCTCCTTTATTATCTATAGGAAGTTCTGTTTTCTCTCCTGTTTGAGAATCAATTGTTGCAGTAACAATTCTAGGTGTAATCAAATATCCTCCATTACTAATTGCTGAAACTGCTGTTGCTAATTGAATTGGTGTTATTTCAAACCTTTGACCAAAACTAATAGTTGCAAGTTCAACAGGTCCACATTTTTCTTGTTTTATAAAAATACTATTTGCTTCTCCTGGTAACATTACTCCTGTCTTTGAAAGTAATCCAAATTTATTTAAATATTTAAAATATGTTTCCACACCTAATTTTTGTCCAAGCCCAATAAATACAGGGTTACAAGAATTCATCAATCCTTCTCTTAAAGACTCTGAACCATGAGGTCTATAATATCTCCAACATTTAATCCTAGCTCCTGCTACAGTTATAGACCCAGTACAACAAAATTCTCCAGCTTTATCGGTATCTGTTATTCCTTCTTCTAAACTTGCTGATGCAGTAATTAGTTTAAAAACAGACCCCGGTTCATATGTATCTGAAATAGCTTTATTTCTCCACATTGTTTGTAAAGCTTTTGTTTTTTCTTTCTGTTCTATACTTTCCCAATTGTTTTTCATTTCTTCATTATTAATTGTATATGGTTCATTTAAATTATAAGATGGATAAGTTGCCATTGCTAAAATATCTCCATTTTTAGGGTTCATTATAACAATATTACCACCATCAGTACAACTATTGTCAATACATGCTTCTTCTAAATATTTTTCTGCAATAGATTGAATTGTCATATCAATTGAAAGAATAATAGAATTTCCATCAACTGGTTTAACATAGTTTTCCCCTTCTGTACCAAGTTCTAAACCTACTGCATCTGTTGCCTTTGTAATTGCTCCTTTTGTACCTGATAATACATTATCATATTTGGCTTCTACCCCATCTATTCCTTGATTATCTCCTCCACAAAATCCAATTACCTGAGATGCTAGATTACTATATGGATAATATCTTTTTGAGTCTTCATCAATATTTACTCCTACATTTATATTATTATCCATTAACCATCTTCTAAGTTCATCTGCTTTTTCTTTTTCTATTTTTTTAACTATAATTTCAATTGAACTTATTTTTTTCACCTTTTTTAAAACCATTTCATAATCCAAATCAAAAATTTCAGTTAACTTTGTTGCAATCATTTCTTTATTTCCAGGATCTATATTTGTTGGATTTACTGTAACAGTGTATGCAGTTGAACTTTCAGCTAAAATATACTTTCCAGTTGCATCATAAATAGTCCCTCTTTTAGGATTAATTGATCTTTGTTGTACTTGCTGTTCATATGCCAAAGATTGAAGTTTTTTTCCATTTGCAAATTGTATGACTCCTATTCTAACTATTAAAACAAAAAAAATAATACAAAAAATAAACAATAGATTTCTTATCTTTTTCTTGTTTTTTAAATTAATTGGTTCCATAAAAACTCTCTTTCTTGGGGCCATCGGTACCGGTTCTTTTTGTCCCCTTAAAAAAATCTATACAATATATTCTATTGTATAGATTCTTTTTTTATAACTTTTTAATTTAGGACCGGGTACTTTTTTTAATTAAAATAAAAAATAACTAATCCGTATCAAGCACATCGTTTTTAAAAATCCGTATGGTGGGTATCCCTAAAGGG
>DOYA01000081.1:2470-4621 GCA_003518755.1 Clostridiales bacterium
TAAACAGGATTAGTTATTTACTTTGCAAAAAAGTACCCGGTCCCAATTTACCAATGTGCAAAAAGTACCCGGTCCCAATTTACCAATATTTATTTTCCTAATAATTTATTTAACATTTGCATAAACCAATTTGTATTTTCTTTTGTTGTAATATCTACTTCTTCTGTTGATGTTTCAACATAATCTTTTTTATCTAAACTTACATAAACTTTTTGGTCATTTTCTAATTTTTGCATTCCAAGTTTTTCTTTAGCTGTTTCTTCAACATTTTTTAAATTTAAACTGCTTTCTATACTGACTTCAAGTTGATCGTTTGTTTTTTGTAATGCAGAAAGTCTTTCTTTCTCTTTTTGTATAATACTAAATCTTTCATTAATAAGTGAGCTTCTATAACTTATTGCAAGTAGTATTAAAAAGATAGTTATAATAAATAAAACATTTTTATTATGACGTCTTTTCTCCATCTTTATAGCTTCTTTTCTTTGTCTTTCATTTATTTTGATTTGTTCTTCATATTTTTTTCTTTGATTAGTATTTCTTTTTGGTTCATATTCAGGTTGAATTTTTCTTGGACTTGTTTCATATTGATAATTATATCTTGGCATAAGTTATTTACTCACCTCTTTTCCCTTATGTATATTAATATATAAAACACTATATTTTTTCAAAAATTCTAAGTTTTGCACTTTTCGATCTTGGATTTTCTCTTTGTTCTTCTTCACTTGCTATAATAGGTTTTTTAGTAATTATTTTTCCTAATACACTTGCACCACATACACAATATGGTATATCTTTAGGACATGTGCATATTCCTTTTGCTCTATTCATTGCAATTTTTACAGCTCTATCTTCTAATGAATGAAATGTAATAACACATAATCTACCACCCGATTTTAATACATCAATTGAATTTGCTATAGTCTCTTCTAATGGTCTAATTTCATTATTAACTTCAATTCTAATAGCTTGAAATGTTCTTTTCGCAGGATGCCCTTCTTTTGGATTATGTCTTATTATTGATTTTTCTATTATCTCTACTAATTGATCTGTTGTTTCAATTTTTGTCTTAGCTCTTTGTATACAAATATTTTTTGCAATTTGTCTTGAATATTTTTCTTCTCCGTATTCATAAATAATATTTGCAAGATGTTCTTCACTATAATTATTTATTACTTCTTTAGCTGTTAGTCTTTGGGTTTTATCCATTCTCATATCTAAATCATTTGAACCCAAATAACTAAATCCTCTATTTCTTTCATCAAGTTGATAAGATGAAACTCCTAAATCTAATAATATTCCATCAACTTCTTTTATGTCTAAATTATTTAATATTTGCTTAATATTGTCATGATTATTGTGCACATATTTTACATTTTCAAATTCTTTAAGATTTTGTTTTGCTGCTTTTAAGGCTTCTTCATCTCTATCTATTCCAACCAAAAAACCTTTAGAAGAGTCTAGTCTTTTTAAAATTTCTTTACTATGACCTGCTCCTCCTAAAGTTCCATCAACATATATTCCATTTTGTTTTATGTTTAATCCCTCTATTGTTTCATTTAACAATACAGGTTTATGTTTGAATTCCACGTTTACTCCTTAAAAAATCAAAACTAATTAAGCAACTGGCAAAATACAAAAGTATATACCAGTTGCCTGAATCATATGTAAAACATCTTTTGTGACATTATCTGTAGTATATATCTTTTGTACAATAAACTTTAGTGAATTTTTTCTTTTGTATTTTTTTATTTTACCTTTAGTATATTCTTCTTTGGTTTCAAAATAGGGATGCTTTTGTATTTTATTAACTTTCTTTTGTTTATTTTTCTTTTGCACTTAGCATAATCAATTCCTTTTTAGAATTTGATTATTATATAAACTTTTCCTTTTAAGAAAAGGTTATATACCAAGCATAGTCATGTTTTCTGCAATTTCATCTGCAGAAATTTCTTCATCTTTAGATTTCCATATTGATTTATTCCAAATTTCAAGTCTAGTTCCTACTCCAATAATTACAGCTTCTTTTTCTAATGATGCTGCTGTTCTTAAATTACTTGGAATTAAAAATCTCCCTTGTTTGTCTATTTCACATTCTGTGGCACCTGCTAAGAAAAATCTAACAAAATTTCTTGCATTTTTATCTGAAAGAGG
>DOYA01000167.1 GCA_003518755.1 Clostridiales bacterium
AAAAAGACTTAAATGGCAAAGAAATCAAAAAATGTTTTCATATGGTTTGGTTGTATTGTATATATTTCTTTCATGTGTATTTTTAAAAAATTCAATAAAAGCATCTGAAAAAGCTAAAACTATTACTCCATACAAAAAAACAATAAATGTTGAATATTTTAGAGAGATTCCAAGAAGCAATTCAACTCCAGCACAATCAGTTATGATTTTAAAGAAATCATTAAATTTCTTTACATCACTAGAAATTGGTCAGATTTTTTCTGCTACACTCTTAGATTTAAGTCTAAAAAAATGCATAGAGTTTGAAGTTTCACCAACAGATAAAAAAGATATTAAAATTAAAATTTTAAAAAAATATGAAGATAATTTAGAAACAAGTGAAAAATTAATTTTGGATTTTATTATTAATGTAGCTAAAGAACAAGATGTTATAACAGTAAAAGAACTTAGAAAATATATGAAAAAAGCACCTACAAAAATTTCAAAATTAAAAGAGAATATTGAAAAATCAAGTGCTAGTGAAATAACTAATATGAAACTGTATGATGAACAAAGAGCAAAAGAAAAATTAGAATATGAAACAAAATCAATAGCTTTTATTGTATTTATATTACTTGCTGTTGGAATGGGTAGTTTATGTTTATTAAATTATGTGTTATCACCAAAGATTGTTTTATATGGACTTTTAGCTATTGCAACAACAGGTACAATTAACTTGATTTTTGTTGGAAAAGTTGCAAAGAAATTACAGCCATTTACAGATGAAGGAATTAATGAATCTGAACAATGGAAAGGCTTAAAAAAATTCATGGAAAACTTCTCTATGTTAGATAAAAGAGAAATTCCAGAATTAGCTTTATGGGAACATTATTTAGTTTATGCAACTGCATTTGGAATTGCAGATAAAGTAATAAAACAATTAAAAATAGTATATAAGGATTTATATGATAATATGGATATGAATAATTATGGTTATATGTATTTAATGATGCATACAGATTTTTCGTCTAATTTTTCACATGCTATAAGCTCTAGTTATTCATCTACATTATCATCTGGTTCTGGCTCTGGAGGAGGTTTCTCTGGAGGCGGAGGTGGCGGCCGGAGGAGGCCGGAGGCGGTGGCGGTAGATAGCCACTAAAAATCAGAAATTGAGGAATAAATATGAATATAAAACTAACAAAAAATATAAATGAAGCAAATTGCATTACACATAGTGGAACTTTTCATGCAGATGAAATTTTTGCAACATTAATACTTTCAAAAATACTACCTGAAATTGTTTTAATACGTATTCCAGAATTGGTAGAAAAGCCTAATGAAAGTGTTTTAGTATATGATATTGGAGCAGGAAAATATGATCATCATCAACTAGGAGGAAATGGCCAAAGACCAAATGGCATAAAATATGCAGCATGTGGTCTAATCTGGAAAGAATTTGGAAAACAATTATTAGAAAAATTTAATGTTGAAGATATTGAATATACTTTTGACTATATTGATAAAAACTTTATCCAATTTATAGATTCAAATGATAATGGTCAACTTCCAAAACTACAAACAGATTATAGAAATGTACATATTGCATATATTATATGCATATTTAATTCAAAATGGGATGAAGAAATAGATAATGATAATAATTTTATTAGAGCATTAGAATTTGCAAATAGTGTGTTTGACGAATTTTTAGCTGATACAATTTCAAAAATGAAAGCAAAAAAAATTGTAGATAAGGCAATAGATGAATCTAAAAATGGAATAGTAATATTAGAAAAATATGTACCATGGAAAGATTTTATAGTTAATTCAGAAAAAGAAAAGGCAAAAGAAATTAATTTTGTAGTATTTCCTTCAAAAAGAGGTGGATATAATGTATATGCGGTTCCAGTTGAGATTGGAAGCTTTGAAAATAGAAAGCTATTACCAGAAAGCTGGAGAGGAAAAAGAGATGAAGAATTACAAAATATAACAGGGGTAAAAGGTGCTCGATTTTGCCATAATGCTGGGTTTATATGTAGCTGTGAAACTTTTGAAGATGCAATAATATTGGCCAATATGGCAAATGGCAGTTAAAAATTATTTTTTTAAAATTGTTGCATTTTAAATTTTATTTGGTATAATATAGTCAGCAAATTATAGCTAATATTTTTTGGAGGAAGAAAAATGAAGAAAACACTATTAAATATAGTAATAATCCTATATGTGATTGTAGCAATATTTACTACAATATGTTTATTAACTTATAATGAATATAAAGTATCAGTGTTTGGAGATAAAACATTTGTAATAATAGATAAGGATGATGAAAAATTACCATATAAAAAAGGTGATTTAGTAATTGCAAAGAAAAAAGGATATGAAAATGCAAAAGAAGGAGACAATGTGTTTTTCTATGAAAGCAATACTATAAAAATTGCAAAAATTGAAAAGAAAAACGATTTTGGAGATGCAGGAATTACTTTTACAATAGAAGGAAATTATCAAGTTGTAGCTGAAGATGTAATAGGTACTTCAAACAATATAAAAGTAATTAGTAAAGCAGGTACTGTATTATCAGTATTAGAATCAAAATGGGGATTCTTATTCTTAATAGTATTTCCATCACTATTAGCATTTTTACATCAAATATACGAATTAATAATGGAAATATCAAATAAAGATTAAAATTAAAGGAATGAAAGATGAAAAGAACCTATATTATATTAGGTATAATAATGCTAATATTTACATTTTATCAGATTGCAACAAGTTATGCTAAATATATAGCTGAGGCAACAGCTGTAGTTGAAAAACAAGCTGGTGCATGGGCAATAAAAGTAAATGATACTGATATATCTAATAGTAATTCTGAAACAACTTTTAATGTAGACAATTTAATTTTTCCAGAAAGTGCATTTGTTGCAGAAAACAAATTAGCTCCAGGAGCTAATGGCTATTTTGAAATTATAATTGATTCTACAGGAAGTAGTGTAGCTGTAAGATATGATGTTACACTTGTTGTAGACAATTTAAATATAATAGATTCTATAAGATTTACAAAAGCATGTATAGTGGTTGATGGTGAAGAAATTGAAGAAGGTATTATTAAAACAGGAGATAATACATATTCTGGAGTTATTAGCCTAGAAGATGTTACAAATGAAGTTCAAACAACATTAAGGTTTTATATTGGTTGGGAAGAACTTGAAAATGGACAAGGAGATATAGCAGATACAGAACTTGGTTTAATTAAAGATATTTCAACAAATATTCCTGTTGATGTAGTAATTACCCAGTATTTAGGTGAACCAATAGTAGCTATACAGGAGAATATATGAAAATATTAAAAATAGTATCAAAAATTTTTTTTAGTGTGATTACTATAGTACTATTATTAGTAGTAGTTATGGTAGTATATAATTTTTTTCAAATAAGTGTTTTAAATAAAAAGTATTCGAACCTGTTTGGATATACATTTTTTGAAGTCACTACTGGTAGTATGTCAAATACAATTGAGATAAATGATGTTGTGATAGTTAAAATTACAAAAGATATAAAAATAGATGATATTATTACATATATAAATGATGATGTAATTATAACTCACAGGGTAGTAGAACAAAATGATGAGCAAATTATCACTAAAGGAGATGCAAATAACGATTTAGATAAACCAATTCAAAGAGACATGGTATTAGGAAAAGTTGTAAAAACAATACCAAGATTAGGTATTTGGTTTAAAGTGTTTACAGACATAAAAGTGATAATATCTATAATAATCACAATAATATTATTTGGATTAACTTTGTCTAGCAAAAGAGAAGGAAAACAAATGGAAAATAACTCTTTTTCTAAATTTATGAGAAAAAGGAGAGAAAAAAGAAATGAGGAGAGCAAGAAGAAAAAGACAAATTAGATTGATGTATTTTAAATGTGTTTTTTATCTAATTATTTTGCTTTTGTCAATTAGTGTTTTAAGAAGTACAATTGCAAGATATAGGTCAAGTGCAAGATCTAACGCTGATGTTAATCTCGCATATTATTTTTTTAAAGATGAAAGTATTTCTCAAGAGTTAAAGTTAGAAAGCATATTACCTAGAGAAGAGCCATATACATATACTTTTTCTGTGGCAAATAATGATGGAACAGATAGAACAGAAACAGCTATTGAGTATATTATACAAATAAAAACTACCACAAATTTGCCCTTAAATTTTAAGGTTTATAATCAAGAAGATATGACACATGATTTAGTAACTGGAGTTCAAACAGAACAAGATTCTGATGGTACATATTTTAAATATGTAAATGTACAAAAAGAGGAAATGGGATTTGCAGAGGATGAACAAAAGATATACACTCTTCAAGTAGAATTTCCTAAAGAATACAATAGAGCTGAATATGAAGGCATAATTGAATATGTTGAAATTAAAATTAATTCAAGTCAAAAGATTTAAAAATAATGAGGAAAAATAGAGTGAGAAGAAGGATAAAAAGAAAAAATAGAAGAAGAACTAAAAGAATAAATCCTATTTTTGTATTGATATTATTTGTTGTTCTTATTTTTTTTACTCCAAAATTTGTTTCTACTGCTAGATATGTATATAATATAGTTCATGAGTATTATTTATCTTCAAAAGATTTTTATTTCAGTAGTGATAAATTAAGTATTAATCATACAGAATATGAAATAACTAATAATTGGTCAGGTGCGGAAACTTATTTAATAACAGTAAATATGAGTAGTAAAAAAAATGATATGGCATTTACAGAATCAGACATTTCATACAATATAACTTATACATGTTCAGAAAATATTTCTTGTAGTTTAAACAAAACTTCAAGTACAATAATAGGAACAGGTAATAATGGTGTTAATGAAGATTCATTTACAATTAGTATTAATCCGGCAGGAGGATCAGCTTTAAGTGAAGGAGAGCTAGCGTGGGTGGATATTGTAGCCACTTCAACATCTCCTTATTCACAAACTATTAGCGGTAAACTAATTTTAGAGGTTGGGTCATCAGATATTACTTATGAGATAATAGATACGGCCAATCAACCATATTTAACAGTTAATATTACAAATTCACAAAGTGTAGGAGCAAATGTGAAGCTTAGTTATAATCCGGAAACAGTATTATTAGATATGACTGGCAAATTTTATTTAAATTCAACAAACAATACAACACAACAAATAAACGGATTTGATTATCTAAATAGTGTAACTTCATTTGTTGAATCTTTAAGTACAACAACAGTTAAATTTTATAAAGTTGATTCAACACAAAATTATTCGTTTAATAGTATGTCCACTGGCACACCTGTGATTCTGTTATCACAAACACAGTAAAATAGGGGGAAGGTTGAAAAATAATTACAATTCTTTTCCAACCTAGTTTGTGCATTAGAAAGGAATGTGATTAAATATGACTGCAAATTTGATGGATCAATATATCCAAAATACAAGAAATAATATAAAAGACTTTACAAAGATGTTCTTTGGAGAAGAATATAATGAAGAAATATCAAATGAATATATTGATACATATATTGAATCTCGTATATATAATTTTGGAGAAGGGGAAGATAAATTTTTCTACATTAGAATTAATTCTAATTTGTCGATTAAGAAAAATGAATTACAAATGAGATTTCCTAAGATTGAAGAAAAAGTGCTTGATGATAATTTAAGAATATATCAATTTGTTTTTTATATTGATGGTGTTAGACCAATTGCTGATTTACCTCAATTTTGCAAATTAGTATGTGATAAAAGAAATACACAATTTGAGTTAAAATCTGTTATAAATTTAGAAGAGAGATTATTAAAATTAATAAAAAGAGTAAATGAAGAAAAAGAAAGTTTCTTTAAAAAATATGAAACAGAGTATTTTTCATTAAATATTGAAAAATATAAATTAATAGATAATACATATAAAGTTGATTTAAACTATGAATTCAAGATACCTTATATATATAGTGAAAAGGTTATAGAAGAAGTGTATAATGAAGGAGTTATTAATGAAGATAAATTGATGATAGAATATACTTTATTAACTCTTTTATGTATAAAAGATATAAATAAAGGGAAGTTTGACACAAAATATATTGTCAATTTTGCAAGTAGTTTATATAAGAAAAAACAAAAATTAAAACAAACTTTAAAAATATTAGATAATGCAGTTGCACAAGATAAAGTGTTTTTAAAACTCAATTATCATGATTTTGAAGAAAACAAAGAATTGATTTATGAATTAATGAAAGATGGTTTTAGATTTGCTATTATTATAGATGATATTTTTAATCCATCAATTATGGAATTAAAGAAACTTAGTATTTTCAAGTATTTACTTATAGAAGAACAAAGTAAAAATTATGATGAAATCAAGAGATTAGAACAATATTTAAATAATATAGTAATATACGAAGTATAAGAAAAAGAGGTACAAAATGGATACATTTTTTAGATTTTTATATGAATTAGTAAACAATATAGTTTCAGGGTTGTTTACTATTGGCAAAGGATTATTAGAAGGATTAAAACTAATTTTAAATTTTACGGCATTTTTTAATTTAGTATCTCAATATCAAAAAGACTTTACAGGACCAGAATGGGTATTAGTAGCTATTACTATTCTATTTATGATAATACTATATGGTGGAATTATACTTTTAGTAGTATTTACTGTTAAAAAATTTGTAAAAAAATTTAAACCAATTAGCAAATCAGCATTAATTAATGAAGTTGAAGATTTAAATAAAAAAGTATTAAAACTTTCTAAAGAAAAAGATGAAATATTAGCTATGAAAGTTTCACAATTAGGAATCAGACCTGATGAAAATGTAGAAGATTTAGAAAATGATACTAATAAACAGAAAAACGAAGATGATGGAACAATAGGAGAAAATGGAATAAGATTTTCTAAATTAAATTTAATAGATATGGAATATGCTGATTATAAAATAAAAAATTACGGAAATAACTTCGATTTACCAGAACTATGTAGTAATTTTAGAAATTTTGCAGCATCAAAATTAAAGTTATTTTACAAAGAAAGATTGATTAGAACTTTTGTTGCAGGGCTTGCATCAACAAGACTTGTTATTTTACAAGGTATTTCAGGTACTGGTAAAACATCACTAGCATATGCTTGGGGAAAATTTATGAAGCAAGATTCATGTATCGCTTCTGTACAGCCATCTTGGAGAGATAGAACAGATCTTTTTGGGTATTTTAATGAATTTACTAAAAAATTTAATGAAACAGAATTATTAAAAGAAATGTATATTGCAGATTATACAGATGATGTTTACACAGTAATACTTGATGAGATGAACTTATCACGTGTAGAATATTATTTTGCAGAAATGTTATCAATTCTTGAAATGCCAGATAAAAAAGAATGGATAATAGAAATAGTTCCAAATACTTGGGCAAGTGATCCAAAAAAATTAATGCATGGAAAAATTCAAGTTCCACCTAATATGTGGTATATTGGTACAATCAATAATGATGACTCTACATTTGCCGTTACAGATAAGGTTTATGATAGAGCTATGCCAATAGATATAAATGAAAAAGGAGAAGTATTTACCCCAGAAGATGTAGATGCACAAAATATTAATTATACATACCTAGATAAATTGTTTACAGAAGCAATGGAAAATTTTGCTATTTCTAAAGAAACATTAGAAAAAATAGAGAAAATGGATGATTTTGTTATAAAACACTTTAGAATAGCTTTTGGTAACCGTATTGTTGCACATATGAAAAAATTTGTACCAGTTTATGTTGCTTGTGGAGGTACAGAAGTAGAAGGTGTAGATTATTTTATTGCAAAAAAGATTTTAAGAAAATTTGAACAGCTAAATATGGCCCTAATTAGAGATGAAATAGATGGATATATTAAATTTCTTGACGAAACATTTGGAAAAGGAGCTATGGCTGAATGTATAGAATACTTATTAAGGTTAAAGAAAATGGCTTAAGGAGGAGCTTAAATGAGAGAGCTTGAAGTTGCCAATTTATATGAAAGCGTAGATGAACAATCTTTAGAAGATTTTCACAATAAGATTAATTCTAATATGAGGGTAAAGACAGATTATTTCAAAGATGAAAATGATTTTGAATGGTTAGATATATTTGAAAAATTACTACCATATATTGAAAAAATCTTAAGAAATCCTAAAAGATTTATCACAACAGAAGAAGAAATTGTGAAAATAGAGTCTGCAAAAAAGGTTGGAGTAGAAACAGTAAAACATTTAGCAAAACATACTAATTTTATACAAGATATAGATGAACAAACTGGGGATGTTATTCCTTCAAAATTATTAAATGTATTAAAAGAAGAAACATTCAATACTTATGAAAATAGATTTATATTTACACTTATATCTTTTGCCGAAGATTTTGTTAGAAGAAAAAAAGAAAATATTAAACAAAATCCCAAACTTAAAGACAACAAAATAATAGAGTATACAAGTGCAACAATGGTAGGTAAAGAAAAAATAAATGTAAATATTCATTTGAATACTGAATTAGATACAAATTTAGAAGTCAATAAAAAGAATATAGAAAGAATAAAGAATATAGAAAATAGCATTAGAGATTTGAAATTTACAGAAGTATATAGAATACTTGAAAAAGAAGGAGTTGCATTTGTAACACCTCCAATAAAAAAGACAAATGTTATTTTAAAAAATGTTAATTTCCAATATGCTATGACATTATGGGATTATATACACGATAACTTTGGTAAAAAAGATAATCCAATAAAACAAAATAAAGATTATATGGAAAAAGGTGCAATCAAGGCACTTATTGATGAAACCTTTCTTTTAGAATATTTAACAATAAATAAAATTAATAGAACTGAGGATGAAGTTAAAGAAGCTAAAGAAAAATCATTAAGTAGAATGTTGGACAAAATAATTGATTTAAATCCAGAGTTAACAAAAAAAGAATTACAAGATAGACTTGGAATAGAATTTGATAATGCAGTTAAAAGAAGAGTTGCAACCAAAAATGATATTGAAAAAATATTTAGAAAGTATATTGACAAATTTTTTGAAAATATTTAGTTTGAGGATTACAGTTCGGTAATAGACTTATATCAGTCCTGCAACGGGCAAAACTTTTTATTTTCTTCTCAGGCCTTCCCACTGGGGCTGTAACAATGCTACCGCATTTAACAGCCCTCAGCGGTCCCCCCGAGACCTTCGCCTAAAAATAAAAAGTATCGCCCTGCGCGGA
The DNA here is from genome assembly GCA_003518755.1 of Clostridiales bacterium. GTDB lineage: Bacteria > Bacillota > Clostridia > TANB77 > CAG-508 > CAG-269. Next base: position 9,242 of record DOYA01000167.1, read on the forward strand.
CCTTAAATTTCTACAACCGAACTGTAATGTTGGAGGATAAAATGTTAAAAATATTAAAGTCCATTTGGTCATTATTTAGGACAGTAGTAACAATTATATTAGTTATATTAATTGCTGTTATAGTAACACAACGAGTGTCTAATAATCAAAAAGCAATAGCAGGATTTAGAGTTTTTAATGTAATTACAGAGAGCATGGTTCCTGAATACAAAGTAGGTGATACAATTTTAACTAAAACTGTTAACCCATCAGAATTAAAAATTGGTGATGATATTACTTATATGGGCAAAAAAGATCCTTTTAAAGGTATGATTATAACACACAGAATAGTAAAAATTGAGAAACAAGAAGATGGAAAGTATTTAATTCAAACTAAAGGTTTGGCAAATGATATAGAAGATCCTGAAATTAATGAATCTCAAGTATATGGTAAAGTTATTTATAAAATAAAAACAATTTCATTTTTAAATGGAATTATCGGAAACTTATTTGGCATGTATTTTGCAATTTTTATTCCATTTGGAATAATTACATTTGT